>CALDYR010000141.1 GCA_937944405.1 uncultured Pirellulaceae bacterium | reverse complement strand
ATTCGAGGGTTTGCATCCCCGGCCTTAGGGTAGCGGACGATGTTGCTGGTGGTGTAGCGTTCGGTGTTGTCGGTGGTTAGTAAATAATCTCTCATCGAACTTTCGTCGACTTCGTAGAAGGCGAGCTTACTGCTGTCGGGGGACCACCACATCGCCGTGTCTTGATCCAGTTCCTCGCCGTAAACCCAACAACCGGTGCCGTACCGCAGACGATCGGAACCTTCGGTCGTGATGGCCGTCGGATCGGTGCCCGCGCGATCGCGAATCCAAACATTGAAGTCCTTGTAAAAGGCAATCATGCTGCCGTCAGGCGATGGTTCGGAACGCCGTTGTTGGGCGCGTGGAACGGGAGGGCGTTTGGCGTGACCTTTTGGTAATCCTAAGTCCAAGCTGTCGACGGCGTTAATTTTTTTCGCCGGTTCGATATCGCCGGTCGCGAAGTTCAGCTGTTGCCGAAGGCCGTTGGCGGTAAACACGACGCAGTTTCCGTTTTTTGCCCATTTTACGTTTTTGACGCGGCCCCGCGAACGCCCTCGGTTGCGGTTGCGTTTGGCCAGTTGATACTTGTCGTATCGTGGAAGTCCAGAAACCTTGAGCTGCGTTGATTTTAGTGTTTGGTGACCGCTTTGTTGGGCCACCGCTGGATCGGCGATGCTAAAAATTGCCGTCAGCACAATGTTTGCGATAATGTAATGCGTTGAAATTTTTCGAAAGGGCGCTGCGGTCATAGTATTGATTGTTTTGAACAGGCGAGGTGTCGGTATGTTAAACGGGGCGTTGCACGGCGATCCGCAAAAGATGCTTAGTGTTGCCCCCTCCGTAGGTAAACAAATTTCGTACCACACTTAAGAACGCGGCAAATACAACTGAACGCAGCAATTACAACTGAACGCAGCAAACACAACTGAACGCAGCAAACACAACTTGGGAAGACGCCGACCCTGAACGCGTGCGCCTGTTGGTTGCCGGTTAAACGCAAGGAAATCGATGGCTTGAAAACTCAGAATTTATCAATCGCGCGATCCTAAGGTTGACATAGGCGAAGAACCATTGTGTTTTAATCGCGTTTTTTTCGAAAGCGGTTAGGTGTTTAAATAGCGCTTTTTCCGAAAGCGCTTAGGTAGACACTTGATTAGAAATTTTAATGCAGGCACAATCTGGTGTGTCACGTTTACGCTGTTACTTCGTTGTTGGCCGGTGGCAGGACGGATTGAGAATGAAATGCCGGTATTTACCGGTTTTAGGCAGGAATGTAGAAAGCTCGACCTTTTCATGAGTGTTATGTCCAAAAAATCTGACCCGATGATGCGCTGTGCCGGATGTGGCGAAATTTTTGACCGAACCATCAGCAGTGCGATGCCTTTTTGTTCTGAAAACTGTCGCAGCAATGACCTTGATAATTGGCTGACGGAGTCTTACGGTTTGCCGCATGAAGGTGAGGGCGTCGCTGACCGAGTTGAACTCGAGGATGAGGACCAGAATGATCAGACCGCGTGACGACTGACTGCTATTTTCCCTTATAAGAAGCTGACGATGATATATTGGCTGCGTTTATTCGGATTGATTTTTATCTTTGTTTGCATCGTGGCGGGGGTGGGGTATTTGTTGCCCCGTTCTTACGATTTCGAGGTAGGAGAAACGATCGATGTTGACCCACAGACCGTGTTTGAGAAAATCGACAAATTCCCTCAATGGCAGCATTGGTCGCAATGGTCGGCAGAAGACCCGAACATCTCGTTTTTGAAGTACGAGGATGAAGGAAACGCAATGCATTGGACCGACAACCGGGGCAAGGGTGTGATGGAAATTATGGAGACCGATCCCGGGAAGACAGTTCAGGTTTCGTCAAAGTATGGCGCTTTTCCGGAGATGGTTTCGACGTTGACCGTCAGTTCCGATGCGGGTTTCACGACCGTTACTTGGCGGAGCGTGGGCGCGTTGCCGGGGGGGCCGTTTTATGGGTATTTCAGTCCGTTTTTCCCCAACGGCATGCGGGCGCTTTATTCCCAAAGTCTGCGAAAATTGAAAAACCTTTGTGAACGTGAAAACTAATGGTCTATCAGCGCTGGGTTTGAGTTGGCGCAGCGTGTTAGCGTGTTTGAACTCCACATCATTGAAACGCGCTATGGATTCTGCGGCCTTCGCGGGCACCCTGCTGTTTTTCCGTGGACGGCAGATCTGCACCATTCTTATTTTTGGCGCCGCCACACCCACACCAGTCGGAACAGATTGTCCTGTGGAATCTAAAACGCTATCGCCGGTGCCTGCAATTGATCAGATCGTTTTTCTTCATATCGGGGTTGACCGGTGCTGCGGCTGTTTGTAATTACAGCGTTCAATAGTTCTCGTCTGCACGTTGGTCGCCCATTTTTTCAGGTCGATTCATGGCGATCCGACGAGACAGACCATCCGAAACGGATTTCGGTACGCGGTTCGACAATGCCTTTGGTCGAACGATAGCTGGGTCTGGATAAACATTTGCAGACAATTAGGCGTCACAAAACAAGGAGAGTTGCGTGAAAGTCTCGGCGCGATTTCAGCGGAAAATTTTGGCTTCGGCCATGATTATGTCTATGGCCATCGCCGGCCCCGTGTTTTGCGGGACTGCGACTGCCGCAGCCCCCGTTCAACAAGAACATCAAACCACCTCCCCTCAGCATTGGCTCCAACAGGCTAAAGAAATGCTGGCACAAGGTCGTATCGAAGTCGCTGAACAGTACGTTCAGTTGGCAGAAACGCTGTTGCAGCGGCAACCCGGTCTGAAGCTTGATTACACACCTGAGATGGCGAGGCAGCGGATTGCTGAGTTGCGAACGGGGAGCTTTCCCCAAGTCGCGCCAGTGACATCGCCAGCGGCGCCGGTTGCGCAGTCTTCACCTGTCGAGCAATCGTTGTCGGCGGGTGATTCGGAGCCCAACGCCGCATTAACGCAAGATTTGGAATCGGCCAAAACAGCGCTGTTGAAGGCACGTCAGGCGATTGCCTTGGGCGATGTGGGCACCGCTCAATTGGAGGCTTCCAAGGCACGTGAATCAGCGACGGATTTTAGCGCGATCGGCGATTCGCCAACGCTGATCGAGCAGTTGATCGACCAACAGAATCAACTGGCCAGCATGCGGGCTGAAGCCGACCCGAATTACAACCGAGGGGCGGCATCGTTCTTGCTCTCCCAGGCCAACGCGCTGCTGAAGTATCAAGACCTGAAAAACGCGCGGATGCTGATCCAACAGGCTCAGCAATTTAACGTTACGTTCACGCCCGACATGGGTAATCCTGATCAGCTTTTAAGCGTAATCGATTCGCTGGAGAGCGCTCAACCCGGCGCAAGCCCAGTCGCTTCGGGAAAGCAACAGGTGTTAAGCCTCTTGTCTCAGGCGCAACTGGCGATCGACCAGCAACGTTGGGAAGACGCCGGTGGACTTGTGGCTCAAGCGAAGGCTTTTGAGGTCGCCGACACGGAGTTTGCGGAGGACGAAATTCGTCCTTGGCAGCTTGAATTGGAAATTCAAAACGCACTAAAACAGGGTAACACCAACAGCTTCATCGGCAGTCAGGGCGGAGTCGTTCAAGCCGCGTTCGACCCATCGAATGATACGACATCGATCGTCGCAACGGCCGCAACGACGCCGGTGGAAAAAAGTTTTGCTGACGCCGGTTCAGCGACTTTGGCTCGTGGAATGAGTCTGTACCAATCGGGTGTAGAAGCACTCAACGCGTCGGACTTCGACCGCGCGACGGAGTACTTTCATCTTGCTTCGGAATACCCCAATGACTTGACCACAACGGCAAAATTAACCATTGAGGGGCATCTACGCAACCAAGCTCAGATCAATGACGGGATGGTAAAACAAGTTGCCGCTCAAGGCGCCGTTTCTGACAAAATGGATCTTGATTCGATTCGCAACCAGCAGCAATCGCAGTTCCGAAAAATCCAGTCGGCGATCTACAAGGAACGGGCAGCGGCGGAAAAACTTTTAGAAACCAATCCAAATAAAGCCTTGGAAAAGTTGACGATGGTTCGATCACAAGTCGAATCGGCGGAAATTTCACCGGACACTCGCCGGCCTCTGTTGACTTTGATTGATCGCGACATCACGGAAATCCAAGCTTACATCGAACAGAACTTGCCAGAAATTCTCAACGACGAGCAGAACCAATCCAACCGCGATTTGATTGAACGTCGGGCTCAACGCCGTCTGGACACAGAAGAACAGCTCGCAGACTTAGTCAGCCAGTACAACGACCTGATTGACGAACGGCGTTTCAGCGAAGCCGGTTTGATTGCTCGTCAGGCGATGGATTTGGCTCCTGAATCTGAAGTTGCCAATGCGATGGACGAAAAGTTTCGCGTCGAATCAAACACACAAGAAGCCCTCAGTATCAAGGCGTTGAAGGAACAAGGCAATTGGGTGGCGCTTACCAACGCCGATCGCGCCGGCATTATGTTGGACGAATACAAAACGCCTTTGTTGATTAACGACCACGAAGAGTATGTGCGGAAGACGAAACTGCGTCGTGCGAAACTGGAAAGCGGGCGCTATGAATCTGCCGCCGAACAAGAAATCTGGAACATCCTTCGCAACACTGAAGTTCAAGGTGAATACCGTGGAACGTTGAACGAAGCGGTCAGCCAATTGGCGTTGCAGGCCGGCGTCAACATTATCTTTGACGGTGTTGCCCTTGAGGGAGTGTCAACCGATCGACAGATCAATGTACCGCTGACCCAGCCGATTAAGCTTGAAAATGCGTTAAAGATCATTCTGCAAAACGCCGGCCTGGTTTATGCGGTTGAAGATGAAGTGATTAAAGTTACGACTCCAGAATCGCAGCGCGCTTCGTTGTCAACTGAGACCTACTACATTGGTGACTTGGTCATGCCGATGAACGTACAACGTGACCCTATGGAAATGATTTGGAACAACAATCCCTATCAAAACCAAGGGCTGGGATATGGTGGTGGCGTGTTGAACGTCAACGGTCAAGCCCCACGCACGGTTGCCGGCGGTCCAACTAATGCCGTCGCTTTGGCCCAACAATTGGGAGGGGGGGGCAGTAATCCGTTTGGCGGCCCGGGGTCGCAGGGCGGTTTAGGAAATCCAACCTACGGTGGACCAGCATATGGTCGACCCGCATTCGGAAGCGTCGGAGGTGCGTCTTTGGGCGGTATCTCCGAACAGGACTTCACACCATTGATCGACCTGATTCAATCCACCATCAGCAGCGATACTTGGGCTGATACGGGGCAGGGTGAAGGAACCATCCAAGCCTACCCGGCGAACCTTTCCTTGGTCGTCAACAATACCCAAGAAGTCCAAGACCAAATCGTAGACCTGCTTAAGAAGCTTCGCGAGCTCAACGATGTTCAAATCGTAATCGAAGTTCGTTTCATCACGCTCAATGATGACTTCTTCGAACGAGTCGGCGTCGACTTCGACTTCGCGTTAAATGACAACATCGACGGGGCCTTTGACCCCACCGCCGACACCGTGCCACAGAGCGCTGTGCGCGGAGTAACGGCTGCCGGTAATAATATCGGCGGTAATTTTGACTTGGAGTTTTTACAAGACAGCTTCACAGCCGCCCAAGGCATTGACGGATTTGGTGGGTTCTCAATTGCAAACGCGGCCAGTTTTGGATTTGCGATTCTGTCCGATATTGAAGTGTTTTTACTGGTTCAGGCTTCTAAAGGCAGTGACCGAACGAATCTTCTACAGTCGCCAACGGTTACTATGTTCAACGGTCAAAGTGCCAGTGTTACTGACGGCTTTCAGCGACCGTTTGTTACCTCTGTGACGCCTGTGGTCGGCGACTTCGCGGTTGCTCATCAGCCCGTGATTACGATTTTACCGGATGGAACTAACCTGAACGTTTCAGCGGTGGTTTCCAACGATCGACGCAGCGTCCGCATGACTTTGGTACCACAGTTTACTCAGATCGGTGACGTGGAGACTTTCACCTTCAGCGGTTCACAGTCGACAGAAGTCTCCACTAACAGTCTGTTGGATGACCTGTTGGACATTGCGACGCCAGATGACAGTGACGATGAAGCCACCGTTACGACTCAGGGTGTTACGGTGCAGCTACCGGTGATCGCGACGACATCAATCAGCACGGTTGTTAGTGTGCCTGACGGAGGAACGATCCTTTTAGGTGGTATCAAACGTATGACCGAACGTCGAACTGAAGCCGGCGTGCCGTTCTTAAGTAACGTGCCTTACATCAATCGATTGTTCAAGAACGTCAGTATCGGTCGCGAGACTCAGAACTTGATGATGATGGTGACGCCTCGGATCATCATCCAAGCCGAAGAAGAAGCGGCTCAGATCGGCGAAACTTCAAACTAACCGTTGAAGGTCTACCGCGCGAACGATTGATCGAACCGAAAACGCGTCGACTTTCCGTTCGCAAGCGGTTCGAGTGAAAGACGAAAGCTAAACAACACTGGGTTCATGATTTGGGCCCGGTGTTGTTCTAATTGATATCCGAAATTGCTATTATGCTGCGTTCGTCACACTGATCTTTTGAGGATTCTTCAAGCTCTACTTTATTATGGAAAACTTGCTCGGAAAACTACTGATCGCCGTTCCCGATTTGCAGGACACCAACTTTCTAAGGTCCGTTGTGCTGGTGTTGCATCATGATCAATTCGGTGCCAGCGGCGTTGTGCTCAATCGACCGACCGGAACACGCGTCGCCGATATGATCTCTCAGTTGGATTTGCCCAGCGGATCGGTCAAAACACTAACCCAAAGATTGCATGTCGGAGGCCCCGTTGAGGGCCCCTTGATCGTTCTCCATGATGACCGCGATTTGGCCGAAGAAACGGTCGTTCCCGGCGTTTTTATGTCCACCCGAAAAGAATTAGTTGAACAGTTGTTGTCCATTGATGGTGTGCGGATGCGTCTGTTTTCAGGGTATTCCGGTTGGTCTTCAGGTCAATTGGAAAACGAAATCGAACTTGGCGGATGGTTGTTGCTTGATGCCGACGAAACGCATGTTTTCGGTAGTCCCGATCGCTTGTGGCCGATGGTTTGCGATCAGTTCGGTGACGACGTTTGCCAAGTGCCGCGCGATCAGTCTGGCGTCGGCTTGGATCCCGGGCGAAACTAAAGCCAATGGTTGATAGTTAATGCGGCGGCTGAAAACGGCGGCCAATGACGGATGTCGGCAAGGTGATTTGTGCGGTGATCCAACCGGTGATTGATCGTTGCGGGCGGTCGGAATGGCCTTCTTGGGGGAATCGGATTCCTCTAATCTTTAGGGATGACGACAGGTCATTCACAAATCGAAAAAATTGTTTTGGTGATCCACGGAGTGGGTGACCCTAGGGCCGGTGATACGCTCAATCGTTTTGCACGATCGTTAGCGTCGGAGGAAAAACCGTTGGTTGAAAAACAGGCGACCGTCTGGTTGACCGAGAAATCAACCGATCCCGACCGCACCAAAACGTTTCCCACGCATGTTCGGCGCCTCCAAATCAATGACAACGAAGTGGAAATGGCAGAGGTTTTTTGGGGCGATCTTTCCCAGGTGCGGCGTGGGATTGTGGGATTGGTTTACGGGTTGTTTCAGATCCTGTTCGGCCTTCGGTATGTGGCTTATGTGGCTGCCGACCAACCCGGTGCCGCCGCATTTTATTTAAAAAAACTGGGCCTGATCAGTTCCAGAATGCTGCACGGCCCCGTGTTGGCGGTCGCGTTTTTCCTTGCGCTGATCACGGTGGCCGCGTTGGCGACGGACATGATGTGGGAAGGGTCTTATAAGCATTTGGTTTGGACCCACGGAGTCGTGGCCGCGTGTGCTGTTCTTTCGATCGTTATCGCGACGATCGGGCAGAAACTGACCAACAGTCGCGTGATCGTGAGGTTCTGGAGATGGGTGATTACCGTGGCGATGTATTCGATGCTGTTAATAGCGATCAAGGCGTTTTACATCGATGTCTGTTTCCCGGAAATCAACTGCCAATCGTGCCGCCATCCGGGGCTGATTTGGTACTGTCGGGTGCAGATCATTTTGCTGGGACTGCTGTGGTTTTGTGAAAGCGCAATTGTGATCGCGATGGGAGGATGTTGGGGGGCCGCCTGTTTGCACCCGCGCGTCAACCGTCCAGCGATCCATGTTGCGTTTCTGCTGCCTGCTTTGGCGGTTGGCATCTGGGGGTATGCGTTACCGATGCTATGGGTCACGGCGCGCGAGGGAGTCGTGCGATTGCATCACATTTCAGAGTTTGCTCACGCATTTGACGAAGCGATCCCTCTGTTGGGAGTGCAGTTTGCGATGCTGGTGATTACCGCCGCCGCGGCGATCGTGGTCATCGCGCGATACTTCGTTTGGCGGTCGCGAAACAGTATCGACACCTTCAACGCCGGCAGTCGCGCCCCCCGTTTGATCGTCAACGTGGTCCAGCAATGGGGGTTGGCTGGAAGTACCGTCGTTGGGGTGTCGCTGGTTTTTGCGTTGTGTTTGATGAACATTTTCGGCATTGAGTACCGTGATAGTCTCTTTGGTCAAGTGCTGGCGGAATCCAATAAGTATGCCGTGATGTTTTTGGCGCCGATGGCAGGTTTGATTTTTCTGTCGTTACGTCATTTGCGACCGGCTTTTGATATTATTCTTGACGTCGTCAATCATTTTTATTTCCGTTCGACGTTGATGGAAGACGCTTTAGAGGACGACGATGAATTCGACATCAAGGAAACGACTTTCGAATCTGGCAGGCTTTATTTCAGCCGCCGCGACAATATACACAATCGGATGAAACGGATTTTGGTCTATTATCGAGACCGTCTGCGGCATCGCCCGGAACTGGTGATCGTCAGTCACAGCCAGGGCACCATGGTGGCCGTTGAAGTACTGAATGATCCGGAGATGGCGTGGCTCTCTGGAAGCTTCAGCAAGACATCGCTGCTGACGATGGGGTCGCCGTTGAGCTACTTGTATCAGAACTATTTTGGGCATCTATATGATTCGTTGAATTCCCCATCCTGGGACCATTTGCGAACGCGCGTTGATCGGTGGGTGAATATGTTTCGCATCGATGACTTCGTGGGGCAGGAGATAGAATTTCCCATGCTTGGTCATTCTTTGCAAACGACGCCGATGTTGGCGAAAGACAAAAACGCGATGACGCAAACCTGTTCCGATCACCCTCTGGGGTGCCGAGGACACGTCAACTATTGGGATGATGTTGAAGCGATCGCAGTGATTAAACAAGAAGTCTTCGCATCTAAAACGAAATCACGGCAGCGGCGATCCGCCTGATCGGGGAGACTTTCGTCGGTCAAACCCACGACGGTCAAGCCATCGTCGACCGATCCACCGGTGGTCGAGGTTAGCCACGGGCTTTGAGAAAAAAAACGGCCAACCCGGCCAGTGAAAGTAGCAGGCCTGTCACCGCTGTTTTTCTCAGCGGAGATTTTAACCCCCAGATTGAAAATCCGGTTGCCAGAACCACGTTGAAAAGGCTGTAAGTGGAAAACGCCATCCCGGCAATGCCCAACACCGCCAGCCACACCGACCCCACAGCGCCGCCTTTGGCCGAAAGTCTTTGCACGCTCAATTCGAGCATCGCATTTTCGCGGTTGGGGAAGGAGGATTGGGCCGCCGGTCTGGGGTTGGTTTCATCAGGCGGGGGATTGGCAATTTCTGCATCAACGATCTCTGTATCAATGATCTCTGCATAGACGATCTCTGCATCGATGATTTCTGCATCGACGATCTCTGCATCGACGATCTCCGGAGCGGTGAAATTTTGTGGCGGCTCGGGATCAGGCGGCTCGATATTTTCGTGGTTGTCCGCCATAATTGGGCCAAAAGTATGCTTCGATCTTAATCGGATAACATTTTCACGCATTTTAAATTAAAGTGGAAGTCCCAAAATGTCCGCGCTGGTGACTCGCCAGTCCTGCCGATTGGACATAGCCACAGAGAAAAGCTCAGTCGTACCCCCAGCGAAGCCTAATCGCGCGTTCCGCGCCACATGCATGACACGATTTATAACCCATTTTGAAAGTGCAATTGAACCGGGGGTAACGCTCGACGCGGATAAAATTCAGATGATGCACAAGGACCGTCCGCTGTGGGCGCGGTACGATCTGGAAAAAGTCGCCGCGACGATGACCAAAGAGGTGCTCGCCTCCCGCCCGCGTTCGCCTTGGCGATATGCCGAATTGTTACCCATTGGGGACGAAATTTCACCGGTGTCGCTGAACGAGTCCATGAGTCCGGTGATTGAATGTGGGCGTCTGGCCGCGGCGATGGGGGTAGATCAGTTGTACATCAAAGACGAAGGACAACTCCCGACGTGCAGTTTTAAAAGCCGAGGGCTGTCATTGGCGGTGACGATGGCCAAACACTTCGGCATCAAACGGATCGCCATGTCCAGTAACGGAAACGCTGGCGGCGCGATGGCGATGTATGCCGCTCGGGCGGGCATCGAAGCGGTTGTCTTTATGCCCAAGGACACGCCGATCGCGAACAAAATGGAAGCCTACACCTGTGGGGCGAAACTGTTTGAGACCAATGGTTGGATCGACCAAGGCGGCAAACGTATCCGGGAAGGGCACAATCGTGGGCTGTGGTTCGACATCTCAACTCTTAAAGAACCCTATCGGCTGGAGGGTAAAAAGACGATGGGGCTGGAAGTGGCTGAACAGTTCGATTGGAGATTGCCCGACGTGATTATTTATCCCACCGGCGGCGGCACGGCTTTGATCGCGATGTGGAAAGCCTTCCAGGAGCTGCGGGCGATGGGTTTTTTAGAAAGCCAGACGATGCCTCGGTTTTACGCGTCGCAGTCCGATGGGTGCCAACCGATCGTGACGGCATTTGATACCGGTGACCGGTTCGCGGTTCGGCATGAAGATCCGCAAACGGTCGCCTCGGGGATTCGGGTGCCGACGGCGTTGGGGGATTTTATGGTGATCGATGCGCTACGAGAAAGCAACGGTGGTGCGGTCGCGGTTGACGAAGGGAAATTAGGCCATTGGCAATCGAAAGTCGCATCCAAAGAAGGGGTAGTGATTTGCCCCGAATCGGCAACCTGCGTCGGAGCACTTGAGACGCTGTTGGAGGACGGCAGGGTCAGCCCTGATGATCGTGTGGTGATCGTCAATACCGCGGCGGGGCAAAAGTATTTTGCCGGTTGTGTACCCAACGTCGAATCAATCGACCTGACCCAAGACGTCGACTGGGATGGGTTCGAAGAGAAGTTCTTGGGAACGACCCATGCGGTTTGAAACGTTGGGCTGATGGTTTGGGGTTGGGTTTGGCTTGGGGGCAAACGAAATAATTGGAAACGCGGAAGTTGTCTGTGGGCTTCGAATGTGGCCCTTTTGCGTTATTCTATAGGTTTGATGTAGGCAGCCATTGTCAGCCGATCTTAATTCGAACCCCGAGGAAACTCCTGTGTCATTGATTTCAGGTTTTGAAGACGTTGTCAAAGAAAACGAACCACTGGCCCCATATACGCGGTTGAAATTAGGCGGAGTGGCGGCATGGTTCGCCGAACCCCAAACACGCCAACAATTGATCGGTTTGGTCAAAAACTTCTCCGAAAACGAACTGCCCATTCGCTTGATCGGTGCCGGCAGCAACACGTTGATTCGCAATCAAGGCGTCGGCGGATTGGTCATCAGTTTGGCCTCTCCAGTGTTTTGCAATGTCGAAGTTAACGACGACACCATGATCGCCGACGGCGGCGTCAAATTAGTGGATTTCGTCGCGACCGCCGTCAAGCAAGGGCTCAACGGGCCCCAGCACTTGGTGGGCATCCCGGGTACCGTTGGAGGGGCGTTACATAGCAACACCAGTGCTGTCGGTTTCGACATTGGGACATGGGTAAAGTCCGTCGACGTGCTGACTCGGTCGGGGGAGCTGATTACTTACCAGAAGGATGAACTTTCGTTCTCCTACCGCCAAAGCAGTTTGAAAGATTTGATTATTCTTTCAGCGACGTTCCAGTTCGACCGCGAAGACTCTGAGGCTTTGACAAAGCAAATGCAGAAGCTCTGGATCGTCCGACGAGCCACTCAGCCTGCCGCAGAGACTCGTAGCGCCTACGTTTTCAAAGACCATGGCGGCGAAACCGCCAGTGACTTGATCGAACAGGCTGGACTTAAAGGGACGCGTGTTGGGAACGTTGAAATTTGCGATTCTGACCCTAATTATTTCATCGCCAACGAAGGCGCCACCGCCGAAGATTTTCAAAAACTGATCGATTTGGTGAAAACACAAGTCCAAGATCAATTAGACGTGGGTTTAGAGACATCGATCGGAATTTGGTGATCTATCGGTGACCGCCGGGGCGATCCTAGTAGTGGGATTCGCCAAAATTCCCATCGAGCAACTCAACTAAAACAATGCGCGTTCGAAAAATGCGGATTCGAACAATTCAACTCGAACAATTCAACTCGAACAATTCAACTCGAACAATTCTCACCAAAAAATGTCTTGAAAAGGATTCTTACGGGGAGATGTCGAAGGCTAACGGTTAAACCATTGGTCACGGTTATCTTTGGAAAATTGCTGAGGTGCAAGTTTTTGGCTAAACCTTTCGATGCTATCAGATGGAACTTCTTGTTTGAGGAACATCGGCGATGGCGCGGAAAAAACGAAACGATATTCTTGACCGTATGGTGGCGAGGGTCTCTGTAAGAGGGGCGTTGCTGCATCCGGTGACGCTATATTTGGGCAGCGCATGCATCGTGTTGTTCCTCGCGATTGGGGGCTGGGAGAAGTACGGGAATCGAATTATCGACCATCAATCGATGGCGCTAACGCCTGAGAAGATTCAATTGACCCTACAACCGGCTTGGATCAAGACCGATTTAAAACGATTGGTGCTCGGCGACGTTGGACATCCGGCGTACGTTGCTCCTTCGGTGATGGATGTTGCGCTGATTCCCGAAGCGGTGACGGCGTTGCGTTCGGTTGGTTGGATTGAAAACATCGACAGGGTCGAAAAAACGAAATCAGGGTTGGAGATTGATTTGACCTATCGCCAACCGGTCGCGATGGTGGAACTCAGTCGCATCACGGTCAAAGGATTCAAACAGCCCAAACCGGTGATGTTGCATGTTGACCGGAGTGGAATCCTGATGGGCCGGGGCCTTTCTAATCGTCCCGAAGATTTTTTGTTGGTTTCGATTGATCAACCGATGTATATGGACCAATTGAAAGCATGGTCGAAATGGCAAGACGCGCGGGTGCAGAGCGCTGCAGCGATCAGCGCCGTGGTGAAGGATATTTGGAAACCGATGGGACTGTATCGGTTGATGACCTGGCGCGATCAATCGAATGCTTCGGACCGACGGATCCCGTTTCAATTTTGGACAAAGATGGGGCAAAAAACGGGCGTGAAAGTCATCTGGGGCAACGCACCGGGAGACGAACTTCCTGGCGAAGCCTCGGCCGCCGTGAAGATCGAAGCCCTCAAAGCGTACGTCGCCAAAAACGGACGATTTGACGCCATGAGCGATCGAACGCTGGACTTGCGATCGGGCAACGCCGTCGTTTTGGGCGAACACCAACAGGCCCAACGGAAACTGCGCTTTGGTTCGTTGGCACGATAACCACGCCCCAAATCTGCCCCACTCATGGCGATGATTTTGTTTTGTCCGGTATCCCACGTTGGTCGGTACGGGGTGAGCGACCGTGAAAATCAGGGGGGAAACGAACCGCCGGGGAACTTGACTTCGACGTGATTTTCAACGTGAGATCAAACCGATTTTCTGCATGGTTTGCTCCATGTGCCCCATGAAATGGCGATAAGGCCGGGGTTTATTGGGATTGAGGATGAAAGATTGGTGGGTGTTGAATTGATTTGATTTGAAAAAAATAACTGCGTTTCGGTAATCTGGAAAAAATGCTTCCTATCAATTATCATCTGCGACTTCGAAAATCATTTACCGCATTTTTTCAGGCACACGGACATCATGGAAGCAGGAATCGTCGGACTCCCCAACGTTGGCAAAAGCACCTTGTTTAACGCGCTCACGTTGTCTAAATCTGCTG
>CALDYR010000140.1 GCA_937944405.1 uncultured Pirellulaceae bacterium | reverse complement strand
CGGACCTTGTCTACCGCATCGCCAAGGTACTTCGAAACGTGAAATTTATCGTGGACTATTTCAGCCTCAGGGACGTTCTTCTCAGCACTGTTCATGAAGGCTTGCCACATGTCCATGCTGACCGACTGGATCGACGCAAGTTGCGTTTCACTCAGTGTTTTCCATAGTGAATCGGCAGCTTCCATGGTTCTTTCGGGAGCGACTCCCAACACCCGCTTGTGGTCGATGTCGGGCATCACTGAAACGTAGTCATGTCCCCTACCGAAGCTCTTTTCATCAATGCCAACATCCTCGATGTCATCCAACTCTCGGCGATCGAGCCCCCGTTGGACCGCGCGTTCGGTTAACAGGTGAACCGAGTCCCAGTGCAAGCCTAAAAAGCTGGGCCGCCCGTTTGACATTACTACAGGCTTGAAGAACTTCGATCCCAAAGGCCTCGAACATCAGCGCGAAACGCGCGTTCTATCCAGCCCAAGGGACTTTGATCGTTTTCACGCCGCATTCTGTCCGACGGCTACGAGGAATTCTGGCTTTCAGTTCGGTCGTGAATTGTATCGTATCCAAGTGACGCCAAGTGTGCTCGGGTGCCAGATCTTTTCTTGAGCATTCCCCGTCACAATCGGGACAGCAAGTTTGCCACCAGAATGCACAAGCTGAATTACCACCTGATTGCCCGTGGGGGCTAAGTCGACTTTTGATACCTGCCAAGACGAATCAAGTCCGAGCAACTGACTGTAATGTGTGTTAATATCTTTCAGCACAACAGTCTTCAAAACCCAAGCAATTTTGGAGACTGCCACTAAATTCCGGGAAGAACCACAAATGGGGGACGCGGCGTCCATGCCTGTTTTCGATAATCACTTGGTCACCGCTTGATCACTAGATTGTCGAAGTCAACTGATTCGCCGTTGACAGTGAAGCCGCACTTCTCTTTGGTGGGGTGAGCAAAACCGGATGACCGTAAACTGGTTACCATCTGGCCATCCAAGAACGCTTTCATCACATCGCCACGGATCCGCAGCCTGAGCGTATGCCAGGTTTCATCGCCGACCTCGATGGGAACCGTTCGGCGCGTGCGTTCCATTCGGGTCTCTAATGCGGCAGCCTTCTCCTCCGAAAGGTTTTCGTCCTTGCGTTGCTTGCGGACCTCTTTGTTCATATAGCCATCCCTGTCGTCGCTGATCAGGAGACTTTTGGGCGTGATCGAAGCTCGACAGATGTGACCCGCGTGAACCGTTTTCTCGTTCTTGTCGTCGATCACAAAATTGAAACGACTCGCGCCGCGAAACCGAAAATCAAATTGGATGTCGGCGTCCGAAAAATCAACCGATGCGCGCATCACCGAGCCGTGGTTGTCTTTGACCTGTTTGCCAACCAAGTGATCGTCTTGGATCGTCCAAGCACCAGAATTGTCTTCTGGGACATAGTATTGATCTCCGATTTCCGATCGCCCATCGAAGTTATCCTCAAACGCAACGGTCCACTGGGCGGTGTTTTTTTTCTGTGTTTGATCTGCTTGAGATTTTTTCCCCTTCTTCTTCTCCTTGCGCTCCCTCTTCTTGTTTCTCTTTCCCTTCTTCTTTTGGGATTCCGGTTTGTCCACGCCCCCCGGACCGTTCTTGCCATTGGTTTTCTGGTCAAACTGCGGCAACACCGCCAGTAGTTTATCACGTTCGGCGCGATGGGCTTCGGAAACGGACTGCCAGTCAGTAATCTCCGGAAAGCTGATCAAGTCGGCAGGTGAATGGTCGACGTCCCACCACTTGCCTCGGCCGTCACGCATGACTTTGGTGCCCCGAATGATCTGTTCACTGTCCTTGTAACCGTACAGCCAATCGCGATGCTCGGTTTTTTCGCCGAACAGAAACGGCACCATGCTTTCACCGTTGATCTCGTAATCAGCCGGAAGCTCGACGCCGGTCAGTTCCGCAATCGTCGGCAGTAAATCTGACATATTAACCAGCACATCTTGAAGACCTTTCTTGGTCATGCCGGGGGCCGAGATGATCATCGGAACGTGTGTCCCTTTTTGGCGGTCGGTGCTGTTCTTACCGTAAGTCGCCGTTCCATTGTCGGCACAGAAAATGAAGATCGTGTTCTCCGCGATGCCTAACTCTTTGAGTTTGTTCTGATACAGCCACGCCTGATAGTCCAAGTAATTGATGTGGTGATGAATGCCCGGCGGGGTCACGGTGCCGTGGTCGTCGTACTGGCCCGCGTCGCCGGTGATGTTAGGTTGGATGCGCGTGTATTGCTGGCCGTCCCAGTTGACGACCGGTGTGCCGGGAAAGTTCTGGCCGTTTTCCGGATGAAGCCAATCGTAGGCTCCGTGGCCAAGGTGAGTTGTGTGATAGACGAAAAACGGTTTATCTTGCTGGTGCTGTTTTTCCATGAAGTCAAAGATGTATTCAAGTTCCACATCCGGGCCGTAGGTTCCTAACCCGAATGACTCCTCCGTCTCTGGCGTGTTGGGCCACCACTGAAAATCTTTGCCGTCGTGGTTCATCAATCGCACGTGTGGATACCAGTACCAGCCATGTTGCAAGTACGTGTCGACGGGTTGGTTGCTGTCGATATTGAGCAATTGTTTCTTGCCGTCGTTTTTTTTGTATTCGAGCTTAAAGTCCGTAAAAGGATTATCTCGATCGGCCAGTGATCCGGGCGTGAAACACCCCTGGTCAAATCCGTACCGCCGCAGGTCGCCGGCCATTTGAGTTTTGCCCGCCCAGTAAGTTCCGTAGCCGGCCTCTTGAGCCACATGGCCGATTTGTTTGGGCGAACTCAGATACAGCGGCCACGGCAATTCCTTTCCGTGGGGATCAAGGTAAAGCCCTTTGGATTTGTTGCCCCACCATTTGTGCCGATGAGCGTAACGGCCGGTCATCATCATCGCGCGGCTGGGGGAACAGACGACCGACGCCCAAGCCGTTTTGATCCAGCAACCTTCTTTTGCGAGACGATCCAGCACCGGGGTTCTGGCGCGATAATGTGGGTCGCTGGTGTTCCCACGCAACGGTGGGCTCCAGACCGTCGATTCGTAAATCGGTAACTCGCGGGCGCTGATGTCATCAGCAAACACGATGATAATGTTAGGACGATCCATCGCCATCGCGGTAAGCGAAATGGTTAAAAGTGTTAGAAGGTAGATTGCGAGTTGCAAACCAAATGGTGGCTTTGTCATGCGAGCGTTTTGTTGTCGTTGGGGTGAGGTGTGTTGAAGCTGCTGAACGTTAGTGAGTTCCATCTAATAGCCCCTATTGGTGGCCCATACTGGTCAATTGTCAATTGTCACTTGAATCTTTGAATCTGAAGAATTCCAGCAAGCTAAACTCTGGCAAATTCGGCTACGCTTTCTCGGCTACGGTCTCTCGACTACCAACTCTTTGTCCTTACCAATCATCGTATCATTGCCCGTTAACGGAATGTGGACGTTGAAGGAATGCTTCTTGGCTTTGGTTGGTTCAGCGGCACAGAACAGAACTTTTGGCACGCCGTTCTCCACCCACAATTGCGGTCGCTCAAGCCGATGAAAAGACTCTTCGGTTCCGTCGGCCCATTTGAGTTTACGCTGCAACACCCACGGGTTTTGGGCAACTTCCCACTCCAGTCCGTCGGTCGATGAAAACAGCGCCAGCGAATCTTCGCCCGTGCCGTTGAAGTGACCTTTGTGATCATTCACGATCGCCCAACACTGATCGCCGTGAGCCCAAACGTAAGGATCCTCCGCCGGGAACTTGACGCCGACCGCGGTAAACAAAGGCTTGTTCTGTTTGACGAAGGGGCCGGTGGGTGACTTTGATGTCGCGGCCAAGTGAATCACGGGACCTCCGAACGGCATCTTCCCTTTGGTGCCGACCGCTTTGTAGATCAAAACGTACATCCCGTCGGCACGACGTAAGATCGACGGGTTGCTGGTCATCAATTCGTCGTGGGCTCCGGGCGTAGGCGTGATGTCGATCAACGGTTTATCAAACCGCTTCCACGGTCCGGCCGGGTGGTCGGCCACCGCAACGCCGATGCGTTGGTTGTTGCGGTGAATCGGATTGAGCTTTTTTGATGGGTTGCCGTCGCCAAAGTTTCCCATGTAGTACAAATAGTATTTGCCTTCGAATTCATGGACAGTCGGATTATGCGTACACATACCGTCCCAAAATTCTTTGCCCCGCACCGGGAGCGCAACGTCGACAAACTTGTACGGTCCCAACGGATCATCGGCGACCGCATGAGCAATTTCCGAATGGGTCACCCAAGCGTTATGGCCCAACTCTGTCGGCCAACGCGCGTACAGCAAATGACACTTACCATCGGCATCGCGGACCATACTGCCGCCCCAGATGAAAAAATCGTCGTCGATGAATTTTGACGTCATCGGGACCGTCGCAACCATCTTTCTAAAGTCCAACTCCTGAGCCGTTGACTCCATTTTGGGTTTGGATGCCGGTTCGGTTTGAACCTTGTTTTCCCCAAGCGCATTGGTCGTGTACGGTAGGCACAGCAACAGCGCTGCGGTCATCCGGGTGGGAAAATTCAAACTCATTACTTTGCTTTCAGCTTTTTGTTTTTCGTGGTTTTGAGGTCATCGGTGTAGCGCAGCACTTTGGGGGCGCCCTCCCCGCGCGCTTCGGTCAGCTTCTGTTTCCACGCGGCTTTCAACCGCCTGAGAATGTCTTGATGTTGGTCTTGGTCGATTACATTTTTCAATTCACTGGGATCGTTGGCGATATCGTACAGTTCCTCATATACTGGCGTTTCGCCCTGCAGCGATGCTTCAGCCATACGACGATAAACTGCGATACTATCGTCGTGGATCGTGTAAAGCATGGAATGAACTGGAATTTTCATCTCTTTTGCCGTGCGGATTTTGGCCGACGCCGGAAAGCTACAGTTTTCATAATAGCGAATGTATTTCCAGCGTTTGTCTTGCACCGCTTCGATCCGCGGGTTGCCGAAGTGGGTTGACCATAGGTTTTCGGTGAAGATCGTTTTGTGAACCGGCTGAGTGTCTCCGGTGATCAAGCCTCGGATGCTTTTGCCCTGAAATTCTTCCGGCCGTTCAATGCCCGCATAGTCAACCATGGTTGCGGCAATGTCGATGCTCTGCACGAGTTCATCACAACGCCGCCGGCGGACGGATTGGGGCGACGTCGGATCATAAACGATCATCGGGACGTGAGTCGTTTTTTCATAGCACAACGATTTCCCGCCCAGTCCCTGTTCACCCATGAAAAGACCATGGTCGGAAGTGAAAATGATGATCGTGTTTTCGTCGGCTCCGACCTCGGTCAGTTTCTCTCGGATCGAACCGATCATGCGGTCAATGCCGGTCATGCCCTGCATCTGACGGGTCAACCGTTCGATCAGCGTGTCGGGGTTGTCGACGTAACTATAACCCGTTTGACGTTCTTCGACCTTCAGCAATTCCGGCGGCAGCTTCGGCGTCGTAATGTCTTTTTTGGCAATGTAGTGCTCCGGCAGCGGGATGTCGATGTCGCGATAAAGCGTTTTGTAAATGTCGTCGTCGGTGTCCCGCATCTGCATCTCGCTGGTGCCGGCGCTGTGCGGCAGGTTCAAGCAAATGCTCAAGCAAAACGGCTTATCCGCCGGACGCGAATCGAGAAACCGAATCGCGCCTTCCAACCGGTGTTCGTTGGCGAGAAAATCGGTCGCACTTTCGCCGACAATTTCGACTTGGGTGTCTTCCCGAGCGTACTGGAAAATGGAATGGTGGTCTTTGGGGTAAAATCGAATGTGGCCATGCCCGGCGTAGAAATAGTCAAATGACTTTTCCATTAAACCGCTTTCGTAGCCGCCTTCGCCGATCGGAGAATGGTTCTTGCCGACGTAGCCGGTGTAGTATCCGCCTCGCCGCATGACCACGGGATAGGATTGATTCCAAGCCTCCGGCGACACGCTGGTGCCAGAATTAAAATTTACCCCGTGTTTACGCTCGAACTGCCCCAGTAGAATCGAAATCCGACTGGGCGTGCATATCGCGCTGGTGATGTAAGCCCGGTCAAAGTAGACGCCCTCTCTTGCCAGCTGATCAATGTTGGGCGTTTGTGTGATTTTGTTCCCGTCGCATCCCATCATGCCGTAGGATTGATCATCGGTCAGCACGAACACAAAGTTCGGGCGATCGGCGGCGTTAGCTGCGTCGACAGGATGAGCCAAACCGAAAAACAGGTAGGCGCAGGCAATCAATATTGTTGGAACACAATTCTGAATCGGTGCCATCCGAACGTTAAACCAAAAACTCATTATTTTTTATCTTTCTGTGTTGATGGAATCGCGTTGGAAACTTTAGGCCGCTTCATTTTGCTGGTCGGACTGCGGAATACCCATGGCTCCCAAGTCGCTTTGACGGCCTGCCAGCCTGCCAGAGAGCGTGTGGGATACCATCCCGGAAGGCCGTGCGTTTTGAAATCGTAAGCGTCTTGATTGGCTTCGACCCATTGGCTGACCGAAGGCATCGGGCAGGTTTCGGGAAAAATCCCCACGGCTCGGAACTCGTCCGAGACGCCTTGGTCCTGGATCACGTCGGTGCGCCACGTTTGCAGCGCCTTGAGCAGTTCCGCTTTGGTGGCGGCGTAGTTCGGATCGTCGGCAAGGTTATTTAATTCGTGCTTGTCGTTGCTCAAATCGAACAGCTCGATTTCGGGTTTGCTTGACGCCATGAACAACTGTTGTTCCGGCGTTAGATTGCCTTGCAAACTGAGGATATTCAGTTCGGCCAGCGGCGGGTAGACGCCCTCTTTATAGGAGCTGTACTGGCAGTAGGCACGTTCGGGCATCAAGTTATGAATCAGTTTGAAATCTTTGGATCGAATCGAACGCATCGCGTCACGCGTGTCGCCCATTCTGTCTCGGGCCGCGAAGGTGTACTTGCGATTCTTAACTTCGGCACTGAACAAGGACGCGCCGTGAAGCGGTACTGGCGGCGTGACAGCGGCGACTTCTAGCACAGTAGCGCAAATGTCGATTGCCATCACCATGTCGCTGTTGACTTCGCCGGGCAATATTTTTCCCGGCCACCGCACAATCATCGGGATGCGTGTGCCTTCATCATAGAGAAACTGTTTACCACGAATGTGACACCGGCCGTGATCGGAAATGAAAAACACGATCGTGTTGTCGGTCAGGCCTTCATCGTCCAGTCGTTTGAGTAACGCCCCGACCTGACGGTCGACTAACTGCATTTGCTCAAGCCCGTTCGCCCAGTCGCGCCGGATGAAGGGCGTGTCAGGATAGTACGGCGGGAGTTCAACATCGGCTTCGTTAATCGGACGGACCGGGTCGCGTTTCCAAGACCGGTGGGTGCCACCGAACGTAATGCGAGCGAAAAAGGGTTGGCCGGGTTTGCGATGTTTCCAGTCCTTGCCCATGAATAACTGGTCCCTTTTATCGGGCAGGAAATTGCAATCGGTCTTACCGCTCATTAGGCATGTGTAATATCCCGCATCGGCCATCAAGTGCGGGATCGGGCGGATGCCGTGGGGCAGCGGTTGTTTGTTTTCGGTACGGTGCTGCTGGGCGCCGATGTAGTTTTGGTGGAACCCCGTCATCATCGCCGACCGCGAGGTCGAACAAACGGGCGACGTGGTAAAGGCCCGTTCGTAGCGGACGCCTTCTGAGGCCAATTGGTCGACGTGCGGCGTTTCAAGTCCCTTGGTGCCGTAGCAGGAAAGGTCAGCGGACCAATCTTCGATCGTGATCCAAAGGATGTTAGGACGATCGGTTTCGGGTTTGTCAGTTTTGGGTTGGTCAGCAGAAGCAACCGTGTGGGCCCCCGCCGACAGGAGAAACACCAGAAGTAGCAGACGATAAAAAGGTTGGGGCCGCATAAAATCTTTCAATGGTTGTGGTAGAAGTAGAAGTAGTAATAGAAGTTAAAGGAGAGCGGTAGGCATCGCCCAAACGGCCGAAAACGTTTCGACAAGATTCCGCAGGAAGTTATTTTGTACCTGTTACTTCGCTTTGGGAGCTGAATGAATTTTTTGAACTCCCCGAATCTAAAGCATAAACATTTTGCGATAGCATAAGATTTTAACTTATAACTTTTGGGCGATGATCGCGGGGCGCCAATCAGCGGTTACTTGAAGTTCGGCTTAAACGTCGCTTCGTATCCTTTGTCGATGGCTTTTTGAGGCACCATATCTTTGAACCATTGATCGCGTTTTTTATGGTAGTCGACGTAGGGGACAAACCGCCCTGGAAGATTGCCTTCATTCCAAACCGTCCATCGCGCCCGAAGATCGCTCGCCCGTTCGGGGTTCGTCTGAATCAAATTGTTTGCTTCGGCGATATCGTCGGGCAAGTGAAACAGTTCTTCGTTCTTTTCGTCGCGCAGGTGTTTGGTACCGTCAGCATCCAACACCGCCCAACGCCCTCCGTCGTCGCCTCGCCAAAACAATGCGTCGTGGGGGGAGCCTTCTTTTTTCCCGGTCACAAAGGGAATCAAATCGACGCCTTCCATGGCTGGTTTCGCTTGCGCGTTTCCACCGGCGACCGCGACTGCGGTCCGCGCGACGTCGATCGCGATCACGGGTTTATCGTAAACAGTCCCCGCTGGAATTTTAGACGGCCAAGAAGCGATGAAAGGCACGTGGATTCCGCCGTCGTACAAATCCCCCTTACCTCCACGAAATGGCAAGTTATTTGAACCGTTCCACGCAGATGGTTTTTTAAGTGACCCCTGTGGACCACCGTTGTCGCTGATGAAAAAGACTAATGTGTTTTCTCTTAATCCATTCGTTTCCAACGCCGTGATCACCTCACCGATGCCACGGTCCATCACGTCCACCATCGCCGCGTAGATTCGCCGTTTTTTATCCGGGATATGTTTGTACCGCGCGATGTCTTCTGCCGGTGCCTGCAGAGGGCCGTGGGGAGCGTTGTAAGCAAGATACAAAAAGAACGGATCCTCCTTATTATCGTTGACGAACTTGACAGCGTCACGGCTGAGGGCCGTGGTAAGATACCCTTCAAAATCAGCGGGACGCTTGTTGCGCACCAATCCTTGGAGGTAACCTTCTTTAACCGGTTTAGTCAAATCAATTTGAAAGTAGTGGTGCCCGCCGCCGAGGAACCCATAGAAGTAGTCGAAACCGCGTTTGTTGGGATGAAACGGTTCGGCCGCCCCCAGATGCCACTTTCCCACGCAGCCGGTCGTATAACCTGCTTTCTGCAAACGTTTGGGGAAAAGTTTTTCGTTGGGATCAATTCCCGCCAACGGATTCGAGGGGTCGTAAACAACATTGGTCTCGAAGCCAAACCGTTGCTGATAGCGCCCCGAAAGTAAGGCCGCTCGGCTGGGGCCGCAAAACGGATGGTTCACGTAGCCTTGCTTGAATACGACGCCCGAGGCTGCGATTTTATCCAAGTTAGGAGTGAGAATATCTTTCGCGCCGGTGAAACCCGCATCGGCATATCCCATGTCGTCGGCCACGATCACGACGATGTTGGGGCGATCGTCGGCTCGCAGACTGGTAACGCTGAATGTCAGAATCGCACAAAGGAAGAAAATGTTACGCATGATAGATCTCATTAAGGGAAAAATTGGTTCGTGGAGCCGTAGTTTACGAGCGGCGGTTCAATCGTGATTCGATTTGAGGTTTATCATCAATTGAAGCTCCCCTCACCCCAAGCCCCTCTCCCTAAAAATTCGGAGAAAGCTTAATCCCAATGGAATGTCTTCTGGTCCGAATTTTCGCGGAGAGGGGAGCATGTTAAGTTTTTTCTTAGATTTTCAGTTTACAACGATCCAACAATCATCAGGTTGCTAAATCAACAGCTTGGTAAATTAATAGCTTGGTAAATTAATAGTTTGCCCGGTCACCCGTCATCATCAATTCACGGCAACACAATCTTCAGCTACCCATTTCACGAAGCTCCCCTCCCCTCCCCTCCCCCGGGGAATTTGGGTAGGAAGATGTGCCCCGTGGATCAAACATTAGCCAAATTCACGGGGCGCGGGGGCGCGGGAATTTGCCTCGCTCTACAATCCACACATTTCGATACACCACCGGACTGCCGTGCTTTTGAATCAAAATCGGCCCGTGCGAGACCTCAGCACGTGGTCCCGATGGACCGCCGCCGGTGCCCGATGGCACCGGCAACGCGTCGTGAAGCACGACGCCGTTGAGCTTCACCGTCATCAGCGCGTCGCTGTTTTTTTTGTCACCGTCGAATTTGGCGGCGGTAAAATCAATGTCCAAAGTCTGCCACGCCAGCGGTGGTAGACATGCGTTCACTACCGGCGGATGCAATCCATAAATGCTTCCGCACCACGTATCAGGCTTCTTCAGAATCGCCGTCTCCTGCCACGCGTCAGGGCTGGGGTCGAGCCCAAAGGTATCCATGACTTGAACCTCGTACGCGCCAAGCGCAAACACGCCGCTGTTGCCACGGCCGGGGTGGCTGAGCGGTAGAGTTGGTTTTAGCGGCGTCATGAATTCGAGGTGCAGTCTAAAATCAGTGTACGATTTTTTCGTGCGAGCCCCCGCCTGTAGCAATCCATCGATGACCTCCCCCGACTTCCAATGACCATGTTTCTGGCCGTCGAACAAGACCGTGGCCTCCTGCGGCGCGGCGGGGAATTCAAGTTTCCATGATCGGTCAACCTTCTGCCAACCAACAACATATTCGGCAAGCTCGCCGAAATCTAACCACTGGTGGGCAATCGAATCGCCATCCCAGCCGGCCCCCGGCAATCCGCCTTGGTAGGCTGAAAGATAAAAACGATTGGCGGCAGGAACAATCTGAAGCCCTGCACCGCCCTTGATGTATTCGCCCATGAATTCGAACCCCTCGAACTCATCGGCCGCCTTCCTGGGGTCCGTCCAAACGGGTGTCCCAGCGGCTTCCTTGACGATCTTGCCGACCTTAAACGATTTTGCCTTTCTGACTTTGTCCGCGTTTGCAGTTTTGCTCTTGGATCGGGCATCCTTCGCACCGGCCTCTTGAGCCACCGCAC
>CALDYR010000139.1 GCA_937944405.1 uncultured Pirellulaceae bacterium | reverse complement strand
ATTTTTTGTGCGCGGGCAGCTAATTCGAGAATTGCCGAGAAAAGGCAAAAGAAGGTGACCGCAGATTGACCGCAGATTGATTCTGCGGTCACCCGAGGTGATTTCTGTTGATTTCTCCGGTCAAAAACGTGAAATCAGCGTACCCCAAAAACACGGGGAAAACGTAAAAAATGGGCGATGAGGGGCTCGAACCCCCGACCCTCTCGGTGTAAACGAGATGCTCTAGCCAACTGAGCTAATCGCCCTGACTCACCGAGTGTTAATCGGCGACCGCTGAGTAATACTTTAGGCGAGGATGCCCACTGATGTCAATCGGTTACGTTTTGTTTGTAATTACCTTTGATAAAAGGTTCTTCCCAAAACTTTGTGGCATCGCGTGCGGCCAAAGCCTGCCTTTTCCAGTGAATGTAGTGGTATTCGCCTAGATTCCCACAAAGACCGCGTCGGAAGCTCTGGCAAATCCTACTACGAATCCGAAGCTTGCCACTAAATTATGGGAAGAGCCTGATAAAAAAATCTTGTTTCTTGAAAATAGGAAAAAAATCTCGAGTTGATATCTACTTTGAACCGCGGTTGACTTGGACGCCAACTACGGGACTGCCTCTCCATCGGTCCACCATGGGGACAGATATATAAAATAACATTGCAATGTGGTTTTGGTTAGAAGCTGTTGCCTCTGAACGTAATTAGCTATTTCCCTTCTTCATTTCCATTTCCTTCTTCATTTTTTCGACCTTGCGAGGGTCAATTTTGATTTCATCAATCTTTTCGGCTTTGATCAATTCATCATAGGTTTTGCCGGCATCAGGATTATCTTCACCGTCCACAACAGGGACCGTCGATTTC
This sequence comes from uncultured Pirellulaceae bacterium, assembly GCA_937944405.1. Classification (GTDB taxonomy): domain Bacteria; phylum Planctomycetota; class Planctomycetia; order Pirellulales; family Pirellulaceae; genus Mariniblastus. The sequence continues at coordinate 23,872 of CALDYR010000139.1, read as the reverse complement.
TGAATTTTCTTCAGTGCTTTTTCGAAAAGCGGAAGCATTGTTTCTTTTTCGTATTCTTTTTGAGCCGTTTTGCCACCCTCTTTTTTTGCCGATTTCCAGCTTTCAGTGACTTTCTCTTTCTTTAACTCTTTGCCGAATAGTTCGCCAAACTCGCTGTTATGATCTTTGGATTTACCTTTCACATGACATGCGTTGCATGAAACCTTCATCGTCGGGTAGGCCTTCTCGACGGCTTTCTTGAACAAGGTGTGGGCTTCGACAGATCCGCTAGATAGGATCAAAGCACAGGCGGTAAACATTAGGTTTCGGCAAAAATTCATATTATTTCCTTGTTAACGCGACTCAAATCAGAGAGTACAGATGTAACTTGCGGTTTCAACAAAAGTTTCGAAAAACAACCCGTTCGCGGCAAATTCACTTGGGATAACGATGATATGGAAGCTCTGGGCTGCCGGTCGGGTCAAACTCATGACGCGTGAACTTTGTCCAAAAATGAACCGGATCTTCCATTGCAGCGGATTGTTGGTCTCCGTCACGGGCTTCATAGCAATGTCCGCAATGGTAGCAGCTGACTTCAAAACCTAATAGTTCCACGTCGTACGAACTGACTTTCCTGCATGCTGGACATTTTTGGGCATAGTAGGGGGGGAGGGACATGAAACGATCCTTCGAAATGTTGCGTGCATTGACTCGATTTCAATGTAAGGGAATTGAATTCAATCTCAATAAGTTTTTTCGAAAATTACGTTCCAATGTTACCGCGTGTTCGGATATCAAGGATTCCGTGAGTTGAGGAGTCAAGAGATCGAGGCGGTGGAGCATTCACCCAATCACGGCGGCTGATTTCTGGTTCGAGTTTAACAGGATCTCTTGCTCCAAATCAGTAGTCAAAGCCATTAGTGCCGTGATTGTCTGGTGGTGGCTAAATTGGGAGTCTTTGGAGCATTGGATCTCAACGCTCCCGAAGACTCTTCCATCAACCAGCAACGGAATCACTGATTTCCAAAGATCACTGGCTTCTTTTATTTTCTCACGACTGCGGACGGTGGCGTGGTATGACTCATGCAGCCAAGGCGCATTTACGTCTAGGGTTAGCTTATTGAGTTGGTGTTTATCGGAAAAATCGCAGAACTGCTGCCAAGTGTCTCCCCATTGCCGGTTGCCCTGAACATGGACAGAGCTCTGCACTTGAGCTTTGGCGGGGTTTGATGGATCGCTTTTAAACTGGGACAATCTTCGAGCAAAACTATACGCACGATTCATTACCAGTTCGTATTCTGCGACGCCAAAAATCCGGCATAGAATCATCACCGCGATCACGAAAACGATCGCCACGACCGCGTACTCAGCCTGCCTGAGCACCAACGACAGCGTTCCGCCGGCGGCCGACATCGTGCACAGCAACGCCACCCACATCAGGCTGACGCGCGGACTATAACCTTTCTTCATCAACGTGTGATGTAGGTGCCCGCGGTCGACGGCAAAGATACTGCGCCCAGTCAAGCGCCGACGCACGATCGCGGCACCGGTGTCAATAAAGGGAATCGACAGCAACGCGATCGGAGCTAAAAACGCGTAGAACGAATTCTGTTTAAAGGTGCAGCGAATCGCCAACGCGCTCAGCAGGAAACCGATCAACATGCTGCCGGAGTCTCCTAGATAAACTTTAGCCGGCGGGAAGTTAAATCGAAAAAAACCGATCAACGATCCCGCAATCGACATCGCCAAAATGCCGTCGATGATTTTTCCTTGCGATAGCGACATCACTGCGAGCGCGAAACTCATGACGATGCCTATCGTCGCAGCGATCCCGTCGGCACCGTCCAGCAAGTTCACCGAATTGACCGAAGCGATCACCCAACCGTATACAAAGAAAACCGAAAACGTCTGTAAGGGAATGGAAAAACCGACCGCTTCTAACTGTTCAAACTTGTATCCAAACATAATCAGCACGGTGGTGGCTAAAAATTGTCCAAACAATTTCTGACGGCCGCGAATGCCGAAGCGGTCATCCAGCAATCCCACCAACAGCAGCACCAGAGCTCCAGAGAACAGGCCGACATATTGAGAAATGTCTCGGGAGGAGATTCGCCGCAACGCAAAGTAGTCCCTTGGGTATCCTAACAAAGCTGCAATCTTGCCGTCGACGCGTGCGATGAAGCTAGGGTTGAGGCTCCAGAGAGCGAGGATCGAAAAAATAATGATCGACACGGTGCAGAAAATGGCTAACCCACCAACCATGGGGATGGGCTGCTTGTGTAGCTTGCGAAGTTTGTCAGGATTGTCGACCAGACCCGCAGCGTGAGCTTTCCGCGAAAATATCGGTATTAAATACAGCGATATCAGCAACGACGCGATGAAGGTAAATGAAACTGAAAACATGGTGGCAAAGCACGTGACAAGTGACGGGGCAAAAACACTGGTCGAATTTGAACGTGATTAATTTTCTTTTCGGGGCAAAGTAGTGATTGGAGAGGCACGTTGACCGGTGGTCGGTACTGATTTGTACCCGAACGCACTATGTACGATCGCCCACAGTTTAGTCTAAATCGAACAAAATTTCAGTTAGTTCCTGCGCGTTTCAATTGAAGCTTTCCTCGTATTTCATGGAGTAAATTCCTATACCGGTCAGAATTCCTGAAGTCCGATTCGATAAGTTCCTCCAAACGCCCGGCCGCGTCCTCGTATTCGCCCAATTCATCCAGTAAACGGATGAGTTTTACTTGTGTTAGATAGTCGCCGGGCCTCGTGACCAGCGCCATTTTGTATTGCTGGACGGCACTCTCGGGCTGGGCTAGTTTTTGTTTCACGTCGCCGCTGAGCACGATTGCATCGTGGTCCGAGGGGGACACGTCGACCAACAGTTCGTCGACACGGTTGAGACTGTACTGATAGGCTGGAGACTCCGGATTCAGGTATTTTACGGCGTACTGGAAAAGCATCGATGGATTGTCGGGTAAGAAATCTTTGACGATGACGCCAGGCTGTAGCAACGCCGTTTTTCGAGTCGTCTGGCCGCTGAAAATGGAGGCGAGCCCCCTGTACCCACGGGGGTGAATTTCGAGGTATCGCTTCGCGTGTTGAGCGGCTTTGGCTGGGTTCTCGGATTGCAAGTAGTGAATCGCCGCGATTCTTCTCAACCTAATATTGTTGGGGGAGATTTTTATCGCTTGGTCCATGTATCGGTTGGCCAGTGCGCTGTCTCCTTGGATCGAATATAGCCTCGCCAAACGGACGTAAACATAAGGCTGCATCAAGTTGTTGCGTCGGCTGAGTTGGAGTGCTTGCCGGGCTAAAGGGAGGTTGTTTTGGATGAAAGGTTGCCGTCGAAACAGATTCGCTTCAAGTTGCGATGATTCGCGTTTTAAAGAATAGATGTTCTCTTGGATGTACTCTAAGGCCGTCAGTTTCCAGATGTTGTTAAGGAAGGCTTCTTTGTCCTTGCCGTTTTTCAGATTCGCACTTTCCGCGAAATCTGTGACGGTGGCGATGTAGTACTGGATCCTTGCTAAATGAATGTATAGGTCGGCTAAATAGACTAATCCTCTGTCGTCCTGCGACTGTCGTAGCATAGGAGTGAGTTCTTTGATCCATTGCTTCGTAGTTTTAAGGTCAGGGTTTTGGTAGGTGAATTTGTTAGGCGATAAACGGCATCTGTCATCAATCGAAGCCCGTCGCATCAGGTGCAGCAAAGACACCACAACCATCGCAAAAATCAACAACGCGACCGTTTGAACGAACCAGTTTGGCGTCTCAAAACGCAGCCACGTTTTGTCTTTAAGCCTGCCTGCAAGGGCCTGCGTTTGGTGGGCGATGAACCCGGCGATCGCCGCAACGGCGATCATGTTGGCGGGTTGGTAGATGCCAAAATCAAACGCCGACGCGATCGGAATGGCGGTCGCTAAAAAGACGCCCACGATACCGATTCCGATGGTCGCCGGTGAACTTCCTCGCCACAGCAAGAACGCTCCGTAGTACAGTAAAAGCAGCCAGCACCCCACCAACAGCGTCAAACCAAACCAGCCCATTTCTAATGCCGTTTGAACGAATTGGCTTTCGGCAAAATGGTATATGCTGGACTCGGGGGAGGAACGGTACATTCGATGAATGCCCTCATACGAGCCGATTCCAGCACCCAGCAAACCAAAATCGTTGACCGCCGACAGAGAGTCTTGCCAGTGGGTGACGCGGTCGTTTTCTTCGACCTCAACCAAATCGACTTGGCTGAAACGGTTGCTGAGCGATTCAGAAAATCCGAGCCACCCCGCAACGCCAAAAGCAAGAAAGACCATCGGCAGCAACAGGAACCCGGTAAAGGTTGGTTTTCTGGCCATTCCATACAGCATCAGCGTGATAAAACCTGCGACCAGCATCGCTGAAACTCCACCGCGCGAAAATGTCGCCAGAACTGCGACGCTGATCACCCCGGTGGCAACAATGGCTGCAATTTTGGCCACGGTAAGGTCGGAGAGGAATAACTGAAAATGGAATACAAGCTGCCGCCAAAAAGGGATTTCTGTACTAATGATCGGACGCGGGCCGCGATCTTCTTTTTTTCCCATCAGGGTGACCACCAATCCCAACGCACACGCCAAACAGATCAGCAAATATCCGGCACCGTTGTTGCGGTTGACGTAGGGGCCAAAGGGCGAACCACCCTCAAGTCTGATCGTCCAGTAAATAAAGTTAGGTTCTGCGGTCAGTCTTTGGAGGATGCCAAAGAGCGAAAGGAAAAAGCCGTTGATTGTCACAACGGCCAACAGTAATTTAATTTCGAATGTCGATTTGAAATAACGGCTGCCCAACAGCAATGCCGCCACGCCCAACACTAAGATGCTCAAAAACTTTTTGGTGCCCGCGTGAGAAACTGAAATCGTCGGAGAAAGTTTCAGGTCGGCGCCGAACTCTTTAAATATCTCTATCTGGCTGCCTAACAACAGCGACGCCAGCCCTGAGGGCAATTCCCACAACTGCAACAAACCAATCAGTAACCCGAGAAAAACTGGGAAGAAAAGGTAGGGAAAATACTGTTTGTTTTTCTGATTCAGGGCCGTTTCAAACCACCAAAACCCCAACCCCACCAGCATCGCGAAGGCGATCCACTGTTGAGCCCAAGGTCTCACCGCCCCAAACGCCCAAGGCGATAAAACAATCGCCAATAACAACGCCAAACGCCCCGGCCATGTTAAGTAGTTCAGCAAACGAGAGCCGCGGTTTTTTTTCGCACTGCTAGCGACGGTGTCGGCGAGGGTGGCTTGGAGCGTGAAGTTCTGCGGATCTTTCATCGCGTAGTTTTCTACTGGACCGAATAACGAAAAATCGTCCAGCGCATCGCCAGACCGTGGGGGCAAAGAGGTCGACGAGCTTAAGCTGGCCGGTGCGTATTGTAAAGAATATCAACGATCTGATCAGGCCGAACTCAAATCTTAAAATGCGTTAATTGGTTATGTGACTGGCAGTGCCAGTCACACTGAGATCCTTTCAATCGTTTAAGTCACGATCTCTGCCTCCGGTTCGCGAAATCAACTTGAAATGGAAGCGATTGCGGCATTTCAACTAATCGCCGTACGAATTCCGATGGGATGACGTGTACAGGAATGTGATCGCTCCGGCGGCCAACAGGCTCCAAGGCATCCAATCTTTGGTAACAACGGTGCGGGGGGAGAAGGTCTTTGATGCGATTCGGTTAGCGCCGGTATTGTCAACGGAATTGCCAAAGGAGACCGGATAAGCCGATGGCCCACTGTTTCGATTGCCTGCCAAGCGGGCGAAGGGCTGCGTGAGGCCCGATCGTGAAAGATCAACCCGCCCACCGCCATAGTTTCCAAATTGTGAGCCTGAAAATTGCGGGCCTGAAAATCGAGATGGGCCAAATTGCGATCCCGAGCCCTGCGGTTGTGTCCCAAGTGCGAATCCGTTGGAGTTGTATCGCTGCTCGTCGATGGCCGCTCGGCGATCGATTTCGACAGTTTCGAAACCGTCCGCTAAACCGTTTTCGTAAAGTCCACTAAAAAACCTTGGCAGCTTCGCGGATCCATCTATGACTATCTTCTCGAAAACGAGCGCTTCGACTCCAAGCACCATAAGACCGATTCCAACGGCAAAAAAGAAAGATCGCCACATAAATTTACCTCTTAAAATAATTTTTTAGCGGTCCTCGGTGTCTAATCTAACACCGTTGGGGCACGAAGCGTCAACTTTACTTACGATTTATTCGATTGGAGTAGTGTGCTCCAAGCTAAAATTGCTACAACTTAGTCACGACAGCAACTCACACCTATAGGTGTATCGGACGGAAAAACGATCGACTGTCAAGGCAAACGACCAGACCAAGGCTATTTGACCAATGGTAGGACACTTTCAATGAGTGTGCCATCGAAAGCGGTTGTAGCGGTTGTCACGACGGGATCGTTCGAGTCGGTGCGTTTGCGTAGGGACAGCAAAACGTCGCCTAGTGGACCAGCAGGTCTGTTGAACCCGCTATCGTCGCGTTCTTATACCGAAGGATTTTTTTGAAGTCATTAACCTAAATGGACCACAATCGAAGTAAGTCGGCCGAAGACAGAAAAAATACCGTGAAAAAACCGTATCATATCCTCGTCGTCGATGACGATCCCGAAATTGTCAAGTCGATATCAGTAACGCTTACCGATCAAGGATTCAAAGTTTCGTCGGCCAACGACGGCAATCAGGGCGTGGCTTATGCGGAAGCCAAAACTCCCGATTTGGTAATTCTAGATTTGATGATGCCGCGTCGAAGTGGTTTTTTAGTCCTCGAACGACTGCGGCAAAACTCTGCAACGCAAATGCCGATCATCATGATCACCGGAAATGAGGGCATGCGTCATAAAAAGTACGCTGAACTGCTTGGGGTCAATGACTATATCCAAAAACCATTTACGATGGATCGTTTGTTGCAAAGCATTTCAAAGATTTTGGACTGAGTTGATTTATGACCTTTCAATCGCAAGACCTCGGGTTGGCCGAAGATCAATTAACGCCAGCCGACGGTTGGCACTGCTCCCACTTCTTTTATCGCTTCGATCGGGCTGGACTGGCTGGGGTTTCGGCTGAAGACTTAGACGCCGGCAAGGCCGCGTTTTGCGAGATACTTTCTCCGGACCAATCCGGTGCTCCCCAAAGACTCCAGACAGGAATCTCGTCGGGGCACAAATCGGATTTCACTCTGATGATGATGGACCCTGATCCGCTGAAAATTCAATCGGTGCATCAGCAATTGTTGGCGTCGCCGCTGGGACCAGCGATAGAGGCGACATGGTCGTACGTTTCGCTTTCGGAAATTTCCGAATACGTGCAATCGATCCAACAGTACAGAGAACGTCTGAGATTGGCCGGCGAAGACCAAGGCGCAATCGATAAAAAAGCCGCCGCCTATGAAGGGCGGTTAGGCAAAATGAACTTCCAACGTTTAACGCCGAACTTTCCCGACTACCCGGTGACGTGTTTTTACCCAATGAACAAATGGCGTTATCCGGGGGCAAATTGGTTTACGCTGGCCTCTTCGCAACGCAACAAACTAATGTCCGAACACGCCCGCAGCGGCATCAAGTTTGCCGGCAAAGTCTCCCAACTGATCACGGTCGGAGTCGGGTTGGATGACTGGGAGTGGGGAGTGACGCTGTGGGCTACCAATCCGTTGCACTTAAAACAAATTGTCTATGACATGCGGTTCGACGAAGCAAGCGCTAAATACGCCGAATTCGGCCCATTCTACACCAGCTACATCGCAACCGCAGAAAACATTCTGCGCCACTGCAACGTCTAAAACTGACCGCCGCCTTTTTGGTACTGTTATGGCTAACGCAGAAACGACAGCCCCGCATGTCCGTAGAAACGCCATGACGCTGTTCAATCGATTCTTGGGTTGCCAGCTATCCGATGTCGCGCGTTTCCGAAGGACCAAGCCGGCTTGCTTTCTCGTTTTCGCGTTTGATCGCGTCGTAAACCTCTTGGCGATGCACAGGTATCTCCTGCGGCGCGTCGATGCCTAAGCGGACTTTGTCCCCACGAATATCCACAATGGTGATCATCACGTCGTCTCCGATCATGATGCTTTCGTCTCGATGTCGCGACAAGACCAGCATGGCTGGCTCCTTCAAAATAAATGACTGCCTGTCAAAATGCGAAGCGACATTCGATCAATGCTTTTTGCTTCGCTACCAATCCCTGAAGTCGGACAATCCTTTGCCGCTTTCAACTTGTTCGCTAGAAATACGCTAGCAAACGAAGATGTTAACGGTATCGGCCCTATCGCTGGGCGGCGACAGAAAAACGACAGAAGGTCCATTTGTGTCGCGCAGTGAAAAGATTCAGGAAATGCGGAGAGGATCAATGGTGCACGTGGCATGCTGGCCCTTGACCGAATCACACAGGAAGCACGTGAGGCGAATTGATCGATAGCCCATTGCCGGCCGATCACGGCTCACATACACCGAACGCAAGAGAGCGAAGCCACAATTGCGTACCGCCGAGGAATCTTGCCATCTTATTAAAGAGATTGGTGGGTAAAGGTGTCCGGCACCGCCGATCGCCGTTTAACACTTCCCCGTTAGCACTTCCCCGTTAGGCACTTCCCCGTTAGGCACTTTTTCGCATCGGCATCGGAAGCGTGGTCAGCTCATACCGCATCGGCTGAGGATCGACGGTGACGACTTGGCAGCCGATACGTCGGTCGAGATTGATCACCAAAGGGGCTCTTAAATTCAGCGTCAAAGTATCTTCGTCGCGGCTCACAACGCCCAGTACATAGGCTTGTTCGACGGCGCTCAATTGCAGCGATTCGACGTCTTTGGGCTCTAATCGGACCTGATAGTCCTGAACGAATCGGCGAGGCGAAACGACCGGCAACGCGATGTCAGAATGTTGCATGCTCTGCAACCAAGCGACAGCCGAGTTGTCGGCATCAGCCAGTAAAACCCAATGTCGGCAGTCTTCGAAACCCAGCAACCCATTGCGAAAAAACAGGATGTCGTCCGGCTCGATTTCAATACTGGAAAAGCGCGTAGTGTGGATTTTCATAGCCGTCTGCCTGCCTTAAGAACACTCGTACTGCACGTTTCCAACCCCAAGTTAGAAACCGCGAAGTGATTTAATGTGGGTTCAATGACACCGTGATATTGTTAAAATAGAACAGTAAGTCCAGTTGTTTGACTCACAACTGTTACATCGGTTGTGCGGGCGACTAGACTTAATAAAAGCTGACGGTTCTTTAATCTTTTTTTGCCGACCGCTGCCTTCAGAGGGCGATTGGAACTAAAAGTGCTATCAAAAATTGTCTCGACATGAATTTGTGGGTTCGCCTACCATCAAACAAGCAAATTTTCGGACCGCTTGTTGAAGCACCGCCGTATGTCATTCCACCGACGAATTGAATCAATGGAAGCAAGCATCTCTCAATATCCAAAAGCGGTCACCATCACCCGCAGGCAGATTCTGATAATCCACAACACGGTCTGCCGGTTGTTTTTTTTCTCTCTCACCGGAGCCGCGTTCTGGTTGTGTCCCCCGTCCGACGCTTGGGCGTGGCAACCGTTGGCGGAGGTTCACGATTCCGCGTCCAATCTAAAAAACAGTACTGGTTCAGAGCTAGAACCGGTTCTTCTTTTAGACAGTCCTCAATTCTCGCAACGGCAATTGGCTACCGCTGAAATCATCCGACGCGGAGCCGCATCGATACCGGTTCTGGTAAAGCGCTACTTTGAAGGTTCGCCGGAGACCGCGTACCGCATCCGCAAAGCGCTTGAAGGAATCGCTGCGGAAGGCGAAGAAGAAACCTTTCTGAAGTCTGCCGCAATCCTGTTGACACTCTACTCCAACGGAAATGACCAGATCGCCCAACAGATTCAATCGCTACAAATTCGGTGGCGAAAAAATCGAACAGAAATGGCCATCGCGGCGCTCAAACGGTCCGGAGCCGAAGTCGTGCGACAGATCGGCTACGACGCTCGGTTCGGTGGACAAGAGATCGTGCTGAAAAGCCACCTGTTAGGGCCGGTTGCTAACGACACATTCACGATTGAAAAACGAACGGTGGCTCAACAGCAACGCGCCGTTGACGCAATTCTCGCCGGCGACGCCGACCACAACCGAGCCATCATCTTGAATGTCATGCCTGAGCAAGCTCGTCTCTCGGGGGCGGCTTTGGTTGGCAATCAAAGTGTGCCGCATCTGGCGGGTACCACGATTAAGTTTCCACCAAATTGGCCCGCCAACAACGCCGATATCGACCTGCTAAACGAGCTTCAAAAAATCGATGATCGTTTGTTCGTCGAAATCACTGGTGGAAAATTTACCAAAATCCAATGGCAGGCATTGGCCGCAGCAAACAATGTCGCGTCCCTTCTGGTAACTGCCGTCGACGCTGACAGCGCGTTGCCAACCGAAATCCCCGGCACGATTCAGATGCTGACTTTGCAGGGGTTCGAGATCGACGTTGAATTCACTCGGACGCTCGACCAATGCCAGCAGCTTCAACAATTGCAATTGAGCAATTGCCGCTTCGATCAACGCGTGGCACGAAGAATTGACGTGATGCAAAACATAAAAAGTCTCGTCTGTCAGTTCGAAAATTTTTTACTGGACGATAGTTTGATCAACGCGATGGCGGAATTGAGCGACTTACGATCGCTTTATTTAACGGCGGTCGATTTCGAAGAGGGGGCGTTGGCCAGTTTGCGTCAGCTTTCCAAGCTGACTCTTTTATATGTCAGCAACATGCCGGCAACGTCTGATTTTTTTCAAAACGTGAAGGCAATACCAAGGCTCAACAATATAAATTTCAAGGGATGTAAGCTTGACATCGCGGCGTACAAACGGTTGGCGCTTTTACAGCGCGTGCGAATGAACTTTCAGGCACAAGCGTTCCTTGGCATCCAAGGACGCGGCGCGGCGGAACCGGGGCAACTCGGGGGCGCGGCGCTGAAAATGTCAGCCGAAGTCGCGATGGTGATCCCTAATTCCGCTGCGGATGCGGGGGGAGTGGTGACTGGTGATCTAATTCATAAAATTGATGGACAAAAAGTCGAAGGTTTCGAAGACGTGCGTCTGCACATTACTCAGTATGCTGCCGGGGACGAGGTCGCCATCGAAGTTTTGCGTAATGGGAAACCGGTAGCATTGACGGTGAAACTTCAGGACTATGAGACAGCCCCAAAATTTTAAAGGCCATCTGGGTATTTCATGGGTTTGTTAGAATTTCCCCAGACAAATTCCTTGGAGAAACGAGAGGGAAGACAAAGAACTTTACCAACACATTCTTGGGCTTGATACACCTTGGTCGATACACGATGTGAATCTTGCCCCTGAGCTTCAACAGTTTGACATGGCCTTGCCGAACAAAAGTGAAGCTCTTTGCGTATTTGCGGAGTCTGAAGGATTTGACCCGCAAGCAGGAGCGCATCAGGGCGAAAAAGAGCCGTCAGAAAACCGGTTACCAAGTCACCAACTGGTCAGCTTACAACAAGTCGCTTGTTAATCGAGGCGACATCACGTTTTGGTTTTCAGAAGAAGTGCTTACCAATTGGAAGCACGCAAACAAGGGCTTCAAAGTTGGACGGCCCTTTGTTTATAGCGACGCAGCCATTGAAGTGTTGCTGACTCTCGGGGAGCTCTTTCAGCTTCCGTACCGGCAAACCGAAGGCTTTGGTTGTGCTCTGGTGAAACTGATGGGGGCCGAAGTGGCGATCCACAACTACACGTCTTTAGCGAAACGTGCGGCTAGGATGCAGGTCAGTATTGTGATTGAAAAAGTCACAGGTTCGATCGACATCGTCGTCGACAGAACAGGACTCAAAGTGCACCGAGAAGGCCAATGGAAAGTACGTCAGCACGATGTCGGTGGACGTCGCACGTGGAGAAAGGTTCACCGCCCTGTTGGTCCTGACACCCATCAGATTGTTGCTGAAGTCCTCAACGGTAATGATGCTCATGACAGCGCGCCAGCTTTGGATCTGGTGAAGCAATCGGGCCGCGCGATCGACACATTCTACGGCGATGGTGCGTACGACAGTTGGGACATTCACGACCGATTACAAAAGCAACAAATCGACGCGCTCATTCCACACCGCCGTGGCTCGGTGATCAAACAGCACGCCAATTGCAACGCAGATCCAATGCCGCGCGAACAAAGCGTTCGACAGATTCGCCGCGACGGTCGCAAAGCGCGGAAGGAGCAAGTTGGTTATCATCGCCGCTCCAACGCTGAAACCGCCATGTCGCGACTCAAAGGCGGTTTCGGGGATCGCTTGAAAAACAGGAAAATGGAAAATCAGAAAACCGAAACTGATATCCGATGCAAAATCCTCAACATGTTCGTCATGCTGGGAATGCCTTTATCCTTGGGGAGTTAGGAAACAAGTCCCCGTAGTATTCAAAAAGAACAAGTGGAAAAAGAAGCCAAGGCCACCTGCAAAAGACAAACGAAAACGAAAACACGAATCAACTTTCAAGGTACTCGAAAAAGCTGGAGACTCGTGAGGAAATGACAGATGTAAAAGGCTGCCAGTGGTCAAACGCCCGGAAGGCCCTCATTTTTCTTGCGATTCAACCACTGCCGCCAAGAGGCCAGTTTTCCAACTGTCGTCGCATTGTACGACAGCGACAATGGCCAATTTATCTTTCGTGTCGTCGCCGGTTAAATGGGTGCCGCACACAAACGTACAATTTTTTTGATTGAACTTCCCGGTAGTGATTTGTCGGCTTAATTCTAGGCCAATCGTTTCTGACACACCGGTGACCGTCGTTGGTCGTCCCGAATCTATCAGGCGGTTGACGACGTCCGTTAGGATGGTGAGTGTTTCGCCACGCATGATTTCGACGTCGCCGGTTTGCTGTTGATCATCGCCCACGATTGGATTCTGCGGTGATATAGTCAGTGGTTGTGCCGTCGGGGCTGAATTGGTTTCGTGAGGTTTGGTTTCGGCACCCGCGAAAACACGTGCTTGGAATTCGCTGAGACTGATGCGACCGCTACGGAAGTGCCGCGCCGATTGTTGGAATTGGTGTTGGTTGATCATGGACAGTTGTTAGATTTAGCCGATGTTACAAGGACGGGAATTGCACTACAATTTTGTTTCGAGTGACTCTCACGGAGTCAAATTATACAAGGCAGCCCATTGTTGCGGTTGCTTTGACGATTGAATACCGTACGGACGTAATCATGAAAAGTTGTGTTTTGGCCTATTCGGGCGGACTGGATACTTCAGTAATTTTAGGTTGGTTGATGGATGAAGGCTATGACGTGCATGCCGTCTATGTCGACCTCGGGCAACCTTGTGAAGATCGTGAAGCGATTTTACAAAAAGCAAAAGACATCGGGGCAAAATCGGCTCGAATTGTCGACGCGCGGGAAGAGATGTGTCGCGACTTCGCGTTTCCGGTGCTGGCCTTCCAAGCAAAGTACGAAGGGCCCTACTTGTTGGGAACTTCGATCGCCCGGCCGCTGATTTCCAAGGTTTGCCTGCAAATCGCACGCGAAGTCGGCGCTACTGCGTATGCTCATGGTGCGACCGGCAAAGGCAACGATCAATGCCGTTTTCAGTTGGCCGCCGAAGCGCTTGATGCTAACGTCGAAGTGATCGCTCCGTGGAGAATACAGAAATTCCGTGATCAATTTCCCGGACGAACCGAATTGATTAACTTCTGCAAAGAGAAAGCGATTCCCATCACCGTTTCGTTGGAGAAACCATATTCAAGCGATGAAAACTGTCTCCACATCAGTTACGAAGCCGGCGAACTAGAAGAATTGGACGTTAACGGCGTGGAACTGGTCAATTTTGGCATGGGAGTTTCCCCCCAAGAAGCACCTGATGAAAACGAAACGGTGACGATTGATTTTGAATCCGGCGTCCCCGTCTCGGTCAATGGAAAGAAACTTTCAGCGCTTCAGGTTGTGGAGACGCTGAACGAAATCGCCGGGCGAAACGGTATTGGCCGGATCGACATGGTAGAAAATCGCTTCGTCGGCATGAAAAGTCGTGGCGTTTATGAATCCCCAGGAATGACGGTTTTGTACGACGCTCATCGCTATGTCGAACAACTAGCGATGGACCGTGATTTGATGCATTTGCGCGATCGGCTGTCGCCAGAGGTTGCGGAAATGGTGTACTACGGATTTTGGTACTGCCCAAAATTAGACGCTTTGCTGGCGTTTAATAAGGAAGCCCAAAAACCCGTCACCGGTAGCGTGACCTTGGAGCTTTACAAAGGGAACATCATCATTTCAAAACGCGCCAGTCCGAACAGTTTGTACGACGATCAGATCGCTACGATGGAGGGCGGTGGCAGTTACAACCAAGACGACGCGGAAGGGTTTTTGCGTATTCAAGGGTTGCCCGGACGCGTACAAGCGAAGGTAAGGCCGCGATCTTATTAAACGAATTTTTGTTAATGAAATTACGTTATAGAATTTAGGAATAGAATTTAAGTAACTGAATTCGAAAGGGCATCGCAAATGTACTTTCTGGAAAATCCAGTCCTGCAAAGGGAGTTATTAGTCAATTTGCGGATGCCCCGTTCCTTTTGGTTGCTGTTGTTGTATCAAGCGATTCTGGGGGGAATCGTGTATTGTGCTTGGCCCCGACAGGTGCGGTTGGATCTAACTGTAGGTGCCGGCGGCAACAGCCAATTGGTCGATTTAGTGTTCCTAGGGCAGTACGTTTTGGCGTCTTTAATGGCGCCAAGCTTTGCCGCCGGCGCAGTGTCGGGCGAAAAGGAACGCAAAACCTACGAAATGTTACTCGCCAGCCCGATCGCCCCCGAATCCATCGTGATCGGAAAACTGATTGCGGCGTTAACCCATCTTGCGATGCTGATTGTGGCTTCACTGCCGGTGGTGATGTTGTGTTTGCCACTGGGAGGCATCTCGTTTTACGAAGTGCTGGCCGCTTACGTGATGTTGATTTTTAGTGTCATTGCATTTGGAATGATCAGCGTCGCGTGTGGGAGTTTCTTCCCACGGACCAGTTCTTCATTGGTCGTTTCTTATTTGGTGATACTGCCATTGGCGTTGCTGGGCGTATTGTTTTGGGTCAGTTTCCGGGAATACGGTGAAACTCGTTTTCAATTGGCGGTGACTGTGGTGCCGGGGATCGCAATTGCGATTTCGACGGCTTTGTTCTACATGATTAGTGCCCGGATGATCTACCCACAAGACATGGGCAGTGATGGCACTGACGTCGTGGATCTCGAAAATGAAAATGAAACAGCGGTCGGACTGGTGCTCAGTCGCGACCAATTTCCCGATCGCCTGTTCGCGCCGCCGATTCGTAAAACGCTGATGCCTGACGGTATGAACCCAATTTACGACAAAGAACTGCGCAGTGAGATTTTTGGGCAGGGAACGCTGATGTTGCGATTGGCGATCCAAATCAGCATGGTTTTGGCGATGTTTTTGATGGGTTGGTTGCTGTTCATTGAGCAACATCTTGCGGCGTGGTATTTCTGTTTTGTGGTACTGTTTAACGTGCTGGTGGGGCCCGTGTTTTCCGCTGGTAGCATCACCAGTGAACGCGAACGACAGACTTTGGATTTGCTGCTGACGACGCTGATTACCCCGTGGCAAATTCTGTTTGGGAAATTGATTTCGGGGCTGCGGGTGTCCAGCGTGCTGACACTGTTTTTGTTGTGGCCGGTGTTTTTGGCGGTCTGCTTATCACCGGGATTCCGGGCGAATCTATTGCCGATGTTTTGTTATTTCGCGGTGTTTTGCTTCACCTGTTTGACCACCGCGAACTTAGCGCTGTTTTGTTCGACTCGATGTCAAAAAACCAGCACCAGTTTGATTGCAGCCTACTCCATTATTTTGCTATTGTATCTCATGCCACCGGCGGTCGCGGTTTTCGCGAATCAATACTACGGTAACTCAGTAAGTGAAGAAACCGCCAAAGCGCTAACGATCACCAGTCCGTTCGCGGCCAACCTGCTGATCCCGTTAAAGATTGACAGTTTAGCGAACGTTACGGCAGGATTTACCAATCAATGGGCGCAGATTGATCTGCGTGAGTATTGGCATTTTGGGGCCTATGTCCTATTCACGCTTGTGCTCAACGGTGTCCTGTTGGGAGTGATGGTTTGGATGTTCCATTCACGTTGGCGAGTGTCGAAAGTTACCGTCGGTGTTGAACTCGCAATAGAAACGATACCTACTGACGCTCATTAACCGCTTCTTTTTTTTAGGATCCTCGAATGGGCTTGAGACCAACGCTGCTTCAACCTGTGCCCGGTTCGCCAATGTGTGTTGTTGCACTCGGTTTGCTGTTGTTGACCGTGATGGCCGCTGCGATGCCAATACAGGGCGTGGCACAGCCCACTCTTGACGATCAATCGGGCGACGATCAATCGGGCGACGATCAAAACACGCCGCAACAGCAAGTGCCCCAACCGCTTAAAAGCTACATGGGCCGAAAGATCGCTCAGACGATGCACTACTCGGGAGCTCAATGGCTGATTCGAGACCGGCGTGAACGTGAAGAACGTTGCAGTTTAATGTTGGCCAATCTAGGCGTGAAAAGCGGCATGGCAATTTGCGACATGGGATGTGGCAACGGGTTTCACACGTTGAAATTGGCTGAAATGACAGGTGAGTTTGGCTACGTTGCGGGCGTTGACGTTCAGCCTCAAATGCTGTTACTGTTGCGGAATCGGATGGAGGAAAGCGGAATCGAAAACGTCATTCCAATTTTGGGGTCTTACCATCACCCCCGATTGCCGAAAGCGTCTTTGGATTTGGTTTTGTTGGTGGATGTGTATCATGAATTTTCCCATCCCGAACAAATGCTGACCGCGATGCGCGAGAGCCTGAAACCGGAGGGGCGGATCGTATTAGTTGAGTACCGCGCAGAAGATCCTGATGTGCCGATCAAACCACTACACAAAATGAGCAAAGCTCAAGTCGATAAGGAAATGACCGCCAATGGATTGGAGTTGAAGCGTTCTTTTGACAAACTGCCGTGGCAGCATATGCTGTTTTACGGAGTCGCGGCCGAAGTCGATACCAAAAATTAAGTCGGTTAGTTCAAGCCGCTTGCCTCATATTTGTGCCCAGGCGTTTGGGCGTTCGCTGGTGAATGCCAACCACCAGCGTCAGCGCAGTTGGCCCTAGCGGGCTAGACCCAGCCTTTTATAGGTAGCAGATTTCAGCCAGCACTCTGTTTGCGTGTATTGCGTGTGTTTCACACAAATAATAGTCGCTTTGTGCCCCTTGCTTTTTCGCGCAGCGATCCGCGGCAAGCATGGCGCGAAAGCGGCGGAAGAGTTTTCCGTCTATTACGCCGCCAATGAAGTCGCGTCCGTTGAGTCTAGCATGACGGTGGTGCTGGACGATTCATCCTGGCAACAAAAGTACGGCGAGTTAACTCCCAGCCAAATGGCAGCCGAGTTAAAACGGTTTGCCGGAAACATTTAGCTCAGTAAATTCAAAAAGAACAAGTGGAAAAAGAAGCCAAGGGCACCTGCAAAAAACAAACGATTACGAAAACACGAATCAACTTTCTAAGTCCTCGAAAAAGCTGGGGGCTCGTGAGAAAATGACAGCTATAAAAATGCTGCCAGTGGCCCAAAAGCCGTGGCGGGATTCGCCACGCTCACTTTAGATGGCAATGGCGCGAGGGGGGCTTAACGACAACAACCCTTGGTGGCCTCAAAAAAAGGAGTCACCGTTGTGCAATCCCAGCACCGGATTGGGCGGGGCCGACACTGCGTTTGCTGCTACTACGCGCGCGATATCGAAATAGCCGCTTCTATCTGACGGGTCAACCGATCCCAACGCTGGCCCGAGGTAATTTGGCCGAACTGTTCGACTTCGGCCAGCAAACTCTCCAATCGAGCCGCTTCGATTTGCAACACCGTTTTCCCAACGGCCGGTAAACCGGCGTGGCAAACGAATTGACCGGCTTCATTTTGCACCAACGTCCACTGTCCTCCCCCCCGTCCTAAAACGTCCAATCCTAGCTCTATCGGGTCGCTTCCGGTGGCCCCGAAATCAACGTCCACTTGATTCGCACTGATCCGAGCCGCGACACGGCAGATTCTGTCTAATTGTTGGTGAAACCAAACTTCCGCTTGTGGGGCTTTAGCGCGCTTCTTTCCCCAACAGTTCCGTTCGCCAAATTGAATGAATTGCTTGATCATGGTCCCATCAATCACTGGACAGCGTAGATGCCCGGCAAACTTTTCCACATTCGATTTATCGAACAAAGGGTCCGTCGTTAAATAAGCTTCGTAAACGCGCGCATTGGAAAAAAACAATTCCGCAAATCTGCTCGAACTCGTCGCCGGCTGACCAGCGCCAGCGAATTCAACTCCGCCAGAATTGTAATACTCACAGCACGCTGCGATAAACTGCTGCGCGGTGGAACATTCATCCGGCACAAGATGATAGGTGCGGTCATGGGCGGCTTCGGTTTCAACCAGATGACAGATCACCTCGGAAACCCAATCTACCGGCACCAAATTCCTCGGTTCATCCCCGTTCATCGGTAACTCGATCGGAGTCTGGTAAACGCCGTCTTGATCCCTTTGTTGCAACGGCACCAAGGTTGCAAAAATTCTTAGATAGAGGAACAGTCCATGATACGTCGACGTAAACCCGGTCTGCGAATCGCCAACAATCACCGCCGGACGGTAAATCGTTTTGCTGTCAAAGTGTTTGGCTTGAGTGACTAACTTTTCCGCTTCGAATTTACTGCGTTCATAATCGTTTCGGAACGACTGCCCTTGGTCAAGATCCGATTCACGTACCACCGACGCGCTTTTTCCACACACGTAAGCAGTCGACACATAATGCAAATGACGAATCCCCCAACCTTTGGCGGCCGCCAATACATTTTCGGTGCCACCGAGATTGGTGAACCACGGTTCATGCAACTTCGACTGCCCGGTGAATTGCAAAACCGCTGCGTTGTGCAAAACACCATAACAATGCTCCGCAACCCAACGTTGGTCCGCCGCATTAAGCCCTAAGGCGGTTTGGGTGATGTCGCCACAAATCACAACCGGGCGCGGCAGATCGCGTTCCAACAGCGACTCCCACCTTTGCATAATGGCTTCGATGCGATGGACTTCGCTCATTTTTTTGTTAGGCCGGACGATGACCGCGATACGATGGCCTCGGCAAAGAAAACCTTTCAGCAAATACTGCCCCACCAATCCAGTGCCCCCCGTCAACAACAGGTAAGGCCGCCTTAGTTTTAAGCGTGCCTGCGCCGTGGCGGTTTGGGCGTTTACGACTTGATCATTTTTGACTCGCGCGACGTCGGCGAGATGCCCGTTGTTTGATTTTAGATTAGCCAATGGAACGCTTTACAGATAAGTCGAATAGGATTTAGTGTGCAAGTTTTAATTCAAATGTGTGTCCGTCGAACGGAAGCAAGTGGGGTTTCGCCTGATTCCGCGTTCCCACCAAAAGTAATTCAGCCCCCCGGCGAGGATGCCACGCCGGTATTTGGTAACTTAAAACTATCATTATGATTAAGCAAAGTTGCGGTTCGCTGGTATTATGGATTAAAAAAAATAGAATGTCCCATTCTTTGATTCTAATTCTAAGGACAAATCGGAAAACGACAGTGATTCAGACGTCTTGCTCCGTCTTTGGTCGACAATATCTCAACGCTTGGCTATTTACGGGCACACTGTTGCTGTCGGTTACGCTTCTCTCTTCTCGCAATCGCGCCCTAAACGCCGCCGCTCAAAAGCCCGAATTTGCTGTAGTGGGACAAAATAATCTCCCGACCCCCGAAAGCCTCGACCGTGGCTGGGTGAGCTTATTCGATGGTCAAACTTTATACGGCTGGCGCGGCAATTCGAAGACAGACTGGCAGGTTGCCGATGGCGCGATCAAAGCCACCGAGGGTCCACGCGGTCTGTTGAGAACCACGACGCAATTTTCGAATTACGAACTGAGCCTCGACTTCAAAGGCAGCGCTGAAACCAGCAGCGCGGTCTTCCTCCGCACCAGTCCCACCCCAAAGGCGGTTGGAAAGGACAGTTATAAGATCTCGATCGCTCCTGATGATGCGCCGTTTTCCAGCTCGCGAAAATGGAACACGATGCGGATCGTGTTGCGTGGAAGATTGGGGCAGGGCTTCCTAAACGGCCAACAGGTCGTCACCTTTTCTGCGGCTGATGTTGGACGAGGCTATCTCGGGCTTGAGTTTCACGAAAACGAAATTCAATTCCGCAACATTTTCCTCAGACCCTTGCAACTGAAACCATTGATTAACGGCGGCGCACTGGCCCACTGGAACAGCACCCAAGCAGGTGATAGCGTCTTCGCCTTCGACCGCCAGCGGATCTTAAACATGAAATCGGGGCCGGGCCAACTGGAATCTAAACAACACTTCGCTGATTTTGTTCTCAGCGCAAAAATTAAAACAAACGCTGCCGGTTTAAACTCTGGAATTTTCTTTCGCTGCCAGCCCGGTGAAAAACTAAACGGATACGAAAGCCAAATCCAAAACGAAATGATTGATGACGATCCCAGCAAGCCGCTTGATTGCGGCACCGGCGGAATTTTTCGACGCCACGACGCGCGGCGAATTGTAGCCAAAGACAATCAATGGTTTTACAAAACAATTGTCGCGGTCGGCCCCCATATCAGTGTCTGGGTCAACGGTTACCAAGTGACCGACTGGGCCGATCAACGCCCGCACAACGCTAACCCGCGCCACGGATTACGACTTTCCGCAGGCAGCATCATGCTCCAGGGCCACGATCCCACGACCGACGTACTGTTTCAACGCATTGACGTAGCGGAACTGCTGCCCCGGCGTTGAAGGCGGTTGGGGCGGCACGCACTTTGAGTCATAAAACACGGTCCATCCAAGAAACGATTGAGGCTTGTCACCGTCGTGGAGTGCCCAAGAGTTTTAGGTTATTCATTACAAGTTTTTCTTGCAAACCCCACGTCAGCGACGGGAACGGACAATACGTATACAGGATCGAAGCGTCTAAATGTTCGCAAGAACCAAAAAACAATGACCAGCGTGGCCCACCAATATAGGCTCCTAGCTGATTCTAGCGCTAAGGCGTTGAGATCAGATCAGTTGAGATCAACGCCGGCTTCGTGTGGCGCGACCGTTATTCGACTTGCCCCCACGCCGATCGACTGTTTCACCTTGCTCTAGAGAGTTATCCTTGCAACTGGCGCAGTTTTTTGGGAAGCGGAAAACTAACGTTTTCTTGGCTAATAACGACCGGTTCGACCGTTGCTGCATACTTTTGAACCAACCAATCGACACATTCCTGCACCACCGTTTCGGGCGCGCTGGCCCCGGCGGTAACCAACACGTTTTCGATTCCCTCAAACCACTTCGGATCAAGATCAGCTTTGCCGTCGATTAGATAGGCTGGTTTTCCAGTCTCAGCGGCCAGTTCGCGCAGGCGTAGGCTGTTGGAGCTGTTTTGACTGCCTAACACCAAACACAGGTCAGCTTCGCAAGCGATCTGACGGACCGCAGTTTGTCGGTTTTGCGTCGCGTAGCAGATATCATCTTTAGGCGGATTGACCAAATTGACGAAACGTCTGCGGAGTGCTTCGATAATCTTGTTAGCATCATCTACCGACAACGTCGTCTGAGTCAGGTACGCCACTTTTGCGTCACTGGCGATTTCCAATCGCTCAACGTCCTCGATCGACTCCACCAAGATCATCGCTTCAGGGGCCTCCCCCATCGTGCCGATAACTTCGTCGTGGCCTTGGTGACCAATTAGAAAAATAGTATACCCCTCACGTGCATACTTCACCGCTTCGAGATGTACTTTGGTTACCAACGGGCAGGTTGCATCGATCGCATTGAGATTCCGCGCTGCCGCCTTTTGACGGATCTCGGGACTGACCCCATGAGCCGAAAACAACAGCACCGCCCCCTCGGGGGCATCCTCGATCGAGGCGATAAAAACAGCACCTTTAGCCTTGAAGGATTCAACGACATATCGATTGTGTACGATCTCGTGGTACACATAGACCGGTGCCCCAAATTCACGCAAAGTAAGATCAAGGCTTTCGATCGCCATGTTTACCCCTGCACAAAATCCGCGTGGGCTGGCCAGTAAAATTTTCATCGTGGACTTTCAGATTATGACTTTGGTTCAACAAACCGCAGCGGGGATTTTAGTGAGCCGACGCGTTTTCAGCGCAACAACGAAATCGCTACGGGAAACCGATTATTCGAACGTCTATTATTTTACAGAAAATCGCGTATTTTAATAACCACTCAATACGTTCGTAGCAACCTATTCGACGGAGCGAAATTTCATGTCCACCGAAACCATCGACGACCATATCACAATTTCTGGCGCGGTCATCGAACGCGGCTATAGGAGTTGTTTTGCCACCAGTCGTAAATTCTATTCCGAAGCGGCGTGGATGACCGCCAACCTTCCGACCGCCAAACGGCTAGCCATCGCGGCGGTGGGATGGCACTTAATCCGCTGCTTAGATTTTTTGGATCTCGAGAGCTTCGATGGACTGTCGCTGGATGTGTGGAAGGAAAGTCTCTACGAACTCAGTGATACCCTCGCCGGCAAATGTCGCACTCCTCAAGACGCAGCACTGGCCGACACTCTTCATCGATTCAAGATCCCCAAAGAACACCTGTTGGCGATGATGACGGCGGCTGATTCGTGGATTCGGACCCAACAATTTGAAACTCACGACCAACTGGAACTGTTCACCGCGCAGTTTGGCGGCAACATGATGGCGGCGTGCGTTCCGATCCTTGGCGGTGGAGAATCAGATCATTTCACCCACGCAATCCAGTGCGGACAAGCCATTCAGTTGACCCATATGCTGGCCAATCTTGTCCCCAACCTTAAGAAACATCATCATTTTTACGCCACCGACGACGTCCGCCAAACGGGGCTGAGCGTGACCCGTACGATGATGCGGCAATCCAGCCCCCCGCTTAAACAGTTTGTTCGACTGCAGACCGCGCGGATCGAAAAACTATTTATTGGCGGCGGCCAATTGATTTCTTGTTTAGATTTCGATGGCAAACGATCGCTGGCGTCGCTGCTGGATTATTATTGGACTGTGTTTACCACCATCCGCGCCCATCCTGATTCGATTCTTCACCCCGCTGGCGTCTTGGGCAAACGGACACGATTGGGGCTTCGCACCCGCCACATGCTGGGCACCGAGGGAAAGTCTCCTATCATTGGTGCCGGCGCCGTTCACTAGCGCTGCCTCGAAACGGACCCTAAATTAGTCCTAGCGTTTAGCCTGCGCAACGGCCTTGTCGAACAAAAGTGAAGCTCTTTGCGTATTAGCGAGGTCTGAAGGATTTGACCCGCAAGAAGGAGCGTATCATGGCGAAAAAGAGCCGTCAAAAAAACAGTTACCAAGTCATCAACTGGTCAGCTTACAACAAGTCGTTTGTTAATCGAGGCGAAATCACATTCTGTTTTTCAAAAGAAGTGCTTGCCAATTGGAAACACCCAAACAAGGGCTTTAAAGTTGGACGACCCTTTGTTTATAGCGACGTAGCCATTGAAGTGTTGCGGGCTCTCCGGGAGTTCTTACTGCTGCCGTACCGGCAAACCGAAGGCTTTGGTCGTGCTTTGGTGAAACGGATGGGTGCCGAAGTGGCGATCCACAACTACACGTCTTTAGCGAAACGTGCGGCCAGGATGCAGGTCAATATTGTGATTGAAAAAGTCACAAGGTTCGATCGACATCGTCGTCGACAGAACCGGACTCAAAGTGCATGGTGAAGGCGAATGGAAGGTACGTCAGCACGGTGTCGGTGGACGTCGCACGTGGAGAAAGGTTCATCTCGCTGTTGATCCTGACACCCATCAGCTTCACTGATAGATGTGGTAAGAATATCAAATTTATCGAGAATAGAAACGATACGTT
>CALDYR010000138.1 GCA_937944405.1 uncultured Pirellulaceae bacterium | reverse complement strand
CCACCATCTGCCGCCCATCGACAACGATGTACTGTGACGTTTCGCCTAACGCGACATCCACGATGCCCGCATGTTGGACATTGACCGAAACCAGGTCCGCAACCAAGCCCACGATCTCACCGAGGTATCCCTCGCGCGACGTTTTCACCTTTTGTAGTAGCTCAACGGCCCCCGCGTTGACGCCGGCAAGCGATTTTTCGAGATCTTCGATGACTTCGAACCGTTGCGTCATTCCAGCGTGCTTGCTGGTCAGTTCTGCCAAACGATCTTTACGTCCTTCGAGGCTTTGTTTGGCCGTTTCAAATTCCCGGCGAGCTGTTTTCAGATCGCTGTCTTTAGATTCTGCTTCGCGCTGCAGTTGTTCCATGCGTTGTTTAGATTGCTCCAACGCAGTTTCATGATCGTCTACCAACGCGGTCAATCGTTGGACTTCTGCTTCGGATTTTTTGGTCTGCGATGTGAGGCTGGTGATTTGCGATTCGCCACCGCTGACCAAGCGGCCAATTTCACTGATCATTCCCATCAGTGCGCTGTATTTCGATCGTTGTGACTCGTTAGCCGTGCGGAGTTCATTCAGTCGCTGATCGACTTCTTGGCGTTGGTTCTCTAATCCCTGAAGTGCGGTTGAAGCATCCCGGTATTTAATTTCGGCATCTTCAAGTTCTTTGGATGATGTTTCGATGAGTTTGGTGAATTCGATGGACGCTTTTTCGGATCGGGCATGCTGATCTTCGAGCTGCTGTTTTCGGGCATCTAAATCCGCGATCCGGCCTTCGTTGAGTTCCAGCTGGGACTGTGTTTGCGTTAGTTTCTCCCGCACCAATGTCGTTGATTCTTGTTTGCTTTGCAGGACGCTGACGATTTTTTCAAGTTCAGATTCTGATTGCTGGGCGACCACCGCCTGCGACTGAATCTTGTCTTTAAGCGATTGAATTTCTTTGGCGTGAGTTACCGTTTGTTCCTGTGCCGTTACCATCTTTTGGGAATACTCTTGCCAGTCTTTCATTCCAACGAAAGTCCGAAGGTCTTTAAGACGGTCGGAGTATTCTTTATATCGCGCAGCTTTGGACGCTTGTGCTTTAACGCTGCGGTATCGACTGCCGACTTCATCGACGATGTCAGCCAATCGGATCAGGTTGGCTTCGACACGATCCAAACGGCGTTGGGCTTCAACCTTTTTCGCCTTAAAACGACTAATACCGGCAGCTTCTTCGAAAATGGCGCGTCGATCTTTCGCGTTGGTCTGCAACAAACGTTCGACCTTTCCCTGTTCGATCAGGCTGTAAGCGTCGGTGCCGACTCCAGTGCCACGGAATAGATTGCGGATGTCTTTGAGCCGGCTGGTTTGGCCGTTGATCAAGTATTCGGTTTCGCCACTGCGATAAACCCGGCGGCTGACGTGAACTTCATCGGCGTCAAAATCGAATTGGCGATTTTCATTTTCTAAAACGATCGTCGCCTGAGCCGCGTTGGCAGGGCGTCGTCCGTCAGGGCCACCAGACCCTTTAAAAATAACGTCCGACATATCCTTGCCGCGCAGACTTTTCGCGCTCTGCTCACCAAGAACCCATTTGATGGCGTCGACGATATTCGATTTTCCCGAACCGTTAGGGCCAACCACAACGGTAATGCCAGCGGGAAACTCAAAACGCGTTTTTTCAGCAAAGCTCTTGAAGCCACTGAGCTCAAGTGCTTTTAGCATTCGATGTTTTCCATAAGTGAAAACTTAACGGGAGGAACAGGCGTCTGGCACTTCGTCGAAAAAACTTCTTAAGTGATGACCAAGCGACGGGTGACTCTAGGATACTTGTGCGGGCGGATGTTCGAGCGGTCTTCAGCGTTCGGAGCACCTTAATCGCGATAACAACTCTAACGAGCGAATTTTCCTTTGATCGACGACCACCATGATGCGGGCTGAACTTGCGAGTCTTGAATGACTGGCGGCTGGGTATTTTGTACGACATTTGGCCGATACTGTCGACTGACTTTCGGGGTCGCGTCGACTTCCAGTCGCGCGTTGAGCGTGCCATCTTGCTGCGATTGGCGTGCGATACGCAACAGCGTCGAATATCCGTAGCCGGACTGTGCCAGAGTTTGAAACACGTCTGAAACACGATCTGAGCAAACCTTCTTCGAACTATCGTCGGCGCGGAATGTTGCGACTGAGACTGTGCCGTCGCCGGCCGATTTGACGGTCAATCCAGTTTGGACATATAAAAATTGATCGCTAAAGGTTTGCGAATTGTTGAAAACCAGCACCTCGGCTCTTTCTTGGTTGGCGAAGTGTAGCATCGGTTCGGATTCGTTATCGACAATGCATAAATGATGATCGTTGGCCAACCACTGCCCTTGGACCACGGGATGGTTTGGGTTTTGGAGCCGCAAGGCGCGGAACGCTCCGTAACGCGTTTCTGGCTCTGACTGATTTAACAACCCGATGAGCGCCTGTTCCGATCGGCCGTTATCAAGCGTCGCGAGGGCGGTGAGTGCTTGCCATCTGAAAGCCGGTTCTTGTGTCGCGGCTTCGACTAAGACAGCGACACCATCGTCATTGCCGATATACGCCAACGCTTGGGCCGCGTAAAATTTTGTCGGCAGTTGCGGATTTTTCAGCGCCCGATTCAAGGTCGGAACCGCTTTCTGCCCAATCCCTTCCAACCGAACCGCCGCCAGCCCAGCGGTCGCCGGGATTTTCATCTCTTGTTCCAGCCGGTCGAGCCGGTCGGCGAGCGCGGTCGGGATTTCACCGAACGCGACGTTAGAAACGACTTGTGCGTAACGTCCGACGCTGTGGCGATACTGGCGGGGAATTTTCAATTCGACGACTTGGTCGGTTTTGGCTTCCGCGACGTTTTCGAGTCCGCCGTCTTTTGCAATTGTAAATCGACTGTTCAATGCTCCACTGACCTGTGTCGCGGTGCGAATCGAACTGCTACCGCTGCGCATCAACAGGGTAAGATCCCGATCCACCCTAGCTTTGCCACCGCCAAGGATAATGCCTTGCAAATTGCTGGCTGATTTTCCGAGCGCTTCGTCGGTGATTATTCGACCGCTTCCGACCGCTTTTAAATGCCCAGCTTTGACGGTTTTACCTAATCTCGCAGTGTCGCGCAAATGCGTGGTGATGACAAACCCATTTTCCAACGAAGTCGCTTCTGAGTCACGTAGGCCCTGGACTTCGAGGTCGAAGGGGTCACCTTTTCGAGCCCCCGGCGGTAGAAAACCGCGACAAAACACAATTTCGGTGTCTTTGCTTTTGAGCAGTTTTTCGGTGCCGATCTCGAGGTCGAGTCTTTCTAACGCTCTTTCTAATCGATTACGAATTTCGCCTGGTTTGGCGGGGCTGCCGGTTGCGTTGAGCTGGGTGACCAAAGCGATGCTTTCGATCTTTTCGCCGCGCAGTCCTGCCATCTTACAAACCGACGCAATATAGTGGGTTGTAGGCTGCGGCGCGGTAACGATCTCATCGTCTATGCTTTGGCCGCGTTTGACCAAGTTCTGGCAACCGCTGGTAACCGCAACCACCCCCGCAAGAAAGATTCGCCGACTGATCGTGTTCACGTCATTGCCGGTGCTCGTAGAACCAGCGCTGTGGGGTTTGGGCTTATTGGATCCCATCGTTGAGCCTTCGGAGTCGTTGTGGGGGTTAGCGATTGAGGCGGTGTCCAGATATATTCAAACATAGACCCAGCCCATGTGGGGACAGTAAAAGTGTTAGTGATTTGTGTCAATCGGTATGTTGCTAGCTTTCCCCTGAGAACAGTCGCGTCAACGTGTTTTGGGCTTATCAAGCGTCTTTACTACGATTCCCTGCGGGGTTCAGAAAGCTATCAACAATGAAACTTGATGTAATGGTGGTCGCCCCGCATCCCGACGATGCGGAACTTGGAATGGGCGGGGCAATTATGAAGATGATCGATGCGGGGTTAATCGTGGGGGTGTTGGATCTCACCAACGGCGAACCTACGCCCTACGGTTCGATCGAAAAACGAGCCGCTGAAACCGAGGCGGCGACTAAGATTCTGGGGGTTTCGTTTCGCACGAATTTAGGGCTGCCCAACCGTAGCTTGGTCGCGGACCTTGAGTCGCGGAAGCTATTGGCGGAGCAATTTCGTTTGCACCAACCCAAGTGGATCTTCGCCCCCTACTGGGAGGACGCTCATCCCGATCATTTGGCCGCGACGGAACTTGTAGAAGCCGCGCGGTTTTGGGCAAAACTTTCTAAAACCGACATGCGGGGCGCGCGGTTTCATCCTCAGCGAATCTATAATTACTACTGCGTTCACCT
>CALDYR010000137.1 GCA_937944405.1 uncultured Pirellulaceae bacterium | reverse complement strand
AAAGCTCGATTTTAACGATTGAGTAGAACGGGTGGTGTCGCGCGGTTCCGCTTGAGCGATTTCCAAGCGGCCTGCAATTGAATTCATTGCCCGCTAGCTAGCAATCGGATAAATTAGCTTAAAGGAAGGCCTGCAGGGTTTTCGTCTGATAGAAATCTTCTCTTGGTTGAAACAAGAATGAAAAAACTTCGTGCGCTAGTCCTGATGCATGAAGCTTTAGTCCCGCCACCATCGATGGACGGCTACTCCGAAGCCGAGATTTTGGAGTGGAAGACTGAATTTGACGTTGTCAACACGTTACGCGAGTTAGGCCATTCTGTGTTGCCGTTGGGGTTGTGTGATGATTTGGGAGTGCTCCGCCGCGCGACGGAGCAATTCAAGCCGCACATCAATTTTAACTTGCTGGAAGAATTCCACGGCGTCGGCGTCTACGACCATCACGTCGTCAGCTATCTGGAGCTGATGAAGCAGCATTACACCGGCTGTAACCCGCGCGGGCTGTTGCTGTCGCACGACAAATCGCTGGCGAAGAAGATCCTTAGTTTCCACCGAATCCGCACGCCCGGGTTCTTTGTCGTGGCACGGGGGAAAAAAGTCAGGAAGCCGGTTTCGTTTGAGTATCCGTTGCTTGTCAAATCGGTGTCTGAAGACGCCTCACTTGGCATCACCGAAGCGTCCGTCGTCTACGACCAGCAACAATTGACCGAAAGAGTGCTCGGCGTCCACCAACAGACCGATACCGACGCGCTAGTCGAGACATTTATCCAAGGCCGGGAGCTATACGTTGGCCTGATTGGCAATCGGCGGGTTCAGGTTTTGCCAATTTGGGAAATGATATTTAAAAACGCGGCCCCGGGGTCCCATATGATCGCCACCTCGCGGGTGAAGTGGGATCCGGATCACCAGAAGAAGATGGGCATTCAAACCGAACAGGCCCAGAACCTCGATGCTGCGGTCGAAAGACAGATTATCTCAATCTGCAAACGAACCTACAAAGCCCTGAGTTTGTCGGGATATGCCCGAATTGACTTGCGTTTACAGACCGACGGCACTGTTTACGTGATCGAAGCCAACCCAAATCCGAATCTATCGTTCGGGGAAGATTTAGCAGAATCGGCCGAAATGGCCGGCGTTTCATATGAATCGCTACTGACCAAAATTATCTCTTTGGGGCTGAATTATCAGGCCGAATGGCGCATGAATCAGTAACGCGATCTTCCCAATGCCCTCAATTTGTGGGAGATTAGCCCTTGTCCGCTTTGTGGCCTTCTTTTACACTCTCCGCTTTCCCATTCAGCAAAAAAGAAGCCTAAATCGGTGCCTCGATGACTATTGATAAAAGCCTGAAAATTAAAGCCGGTTCTGTAAAGACTCGCAACGTCTACACCCGCGCCGAACGCATCGAAAAACTCAAAGACTTAGAGAAGTTCAACGAAGGCGACAAAATTTACGGCCTGCCAAAGGTACGCGTCGTCAAAATTTCGTTAAAGAAAAAGAAGAAAGTCAAGAAAGACGACGACGACAAGTAAACCTTGTTGTTGATGCGCCCGCGCCGTGGGTAAGGTCGTGCCAAAACCGCGGCATAGAATGCCTCCGTTTTAGCTGAGCTGCTATTTGAGCTCCGTTTTGGTACTGTCTGTCTGATCTTTGCCGCTTAGGCGTACCAGCGCTACGGCGGTTGGGACGATTCTCCCCAATTGGTCACCGCAGAGGTGGTCGGCGAGCGGCGATTAGAAAGAATCCGCCAACTGGCAATCCGCAAATTTTCAATCGGATTATTGGAGACTCTAAGTTGGGAGACTCTAAGCAGCGGCTCTTTGCTGTCCTGAGTCTCCGATGAGCAATGTCTGAAGAACGTGTGCACCACGGCTGATCGTCACATCTGGCGAATTGAGTCGCCACAGCGCTTCGAAAGCGCCCAATCGGATTCGCATCCCACAGAACCGATCGGAATCGAAAAGGTACGATTCGGTGCATTGCTGGACATCGCATTTCGCAAATCGCGCGAGGCTGGGGATTGCGATTTTGCGCACGTTTTCGACCTGTTGTGCGATTTTCTCTTGTGCCATGATTGCTCCCTCCCTTGCTCCCTCCCTGTTTACCTCCCAATTATCGACATAAATGTTCCCAAAGTTGATCGTCGAATCCAAGCGACGACCGAAAAGGGGGGACCCGGTGCAAGAAATCCAATCTGTATACCGAAAGTTTTATTGCAAAAACTGGGATATCTGATCAAGGTCGGCGTCTTCCAATCGCCAGCCCATTCCGCCGGCGGTCTCCTCGATTTGCCAATCGCGTTTCGCGCCGCACAGCGTGGCGGTGATTCCGGGCTGATGGATGGTCCAATTGACGACGACTTGGGCTACCGTTTTACCGGCGGCTTTGGCGATGGAATCTAAACAGTCCAGCAACTTCTGGGCGTGTTCGAACTGTTCCCCTTGAAAGACTTCATAGGTCAACCGTTTGTCGGCGGGATCGAAGGCATGCCGCCGCCGGATCTTCCCTGCCAGTAACCCCTTCATCAGCGGCCAGTAGTTGATTACCGAAACATTGCGTTGGATACACCACGGAATCAAATCGGTTTCGATTCCGCGCTGCAACATGTTGTAGGGCGGTTGGACGGCGGCCACTTCGCAAACACGGTCAAATGAAATCAGTTCCTCGATGGTGACGTTGCTGACGCCGACGCTGCGAATTTTTCCTTCTAATCGCAACCTCTCAAACGCCCGCGCTGAATCTTGTAACGCAACATTGGGGTCGACCGCATGCAGGTAAAACAGATCAATTTCGTCAACGCCCAACCGAACCAAGCTTGCTTCACATTCCAACCGGATCCGGTCGGGACTGGCGTCAAAGCAACGCTTGCCGTCGGCCGTCCAGTGCATACCAGCTTTAGACGCGATGACGACTTGTTCGCGCCGTCCGATGATCGATTTTCGAATCAACCGGTCGCTTTCACCATCGGCCCCATAACCGAACGCCGTGTCCAGCATATTGACGCCACAGTCAATCGCCTTTTGCACGGTGCGGATAGAATCTTGGTCGTTTACCCCGATGCTGGTCATGCCCGCGATCGGCCAACACCCCATTCCCACTGGGGCGATGCGGATGTCTGTGTTGCCTAAATTGCGCAGCGGTTGATCTGAATCTGAAGTAATTCTTGCGATGGGTTCGTTCATTCCTAGTTTTCTGTTGCTATGATGGGCGGAGGGAAGGGCGGAAGGCTCCTATCCGGGGAGGGAAGGGCGGAAGGCTCCTATCCGCTTAAGTCTCGTAAAACCAACCGTCACTGACAAGGATTTCGCGCGTGTTTAGAAAAACCATATCAAATTTGTTTTCGCACATCGCGGTTTTCAGCGTCGTGATGGTCGCTTTGTTTCAGTCCCAGGTTGGTGCTCATGATATTGCAGCGGAGATGGCGACCGCTGCGACCGCTTTTTTAAATTCCTTAGGCGAAACTTCCCAAGCAAAAATTTCATTCGCTTTTGATGACGAAAATCGGGAGGGGTGGCATTTCGTTCCCAAAGATCGTCCCGGACTTCCTATCGGCGAATTAACAATTGAGCAGCACGATCTGGCGATGACGATGCTCCAAACCGCGCTCAGCCATCGTGGGCTTGAAACCAGTCAGCAGATCATGCAATTAGAAAGTGTGTTGCATGCAATGGAAAACGGAAATCCAAAACGCGACCCCAATCGCTACAACTTTTACCTCTTCGGCGCGCCCTCAAAAGAGCAGCCTTGGGGGTGGCGGATCGAAGGCCATCATTTGTCGATCAACATTACGATCGCCAACGGTAAAGTTTTGTCGACAACGCCCGCCTTCATGGGAGCCAGTCCTGCCGAAATCCCGATCGGCCCCCGGCAAGGATTTCGTGCCCTCGCCCAACAAGAAGATCTTGGCCGCAAGTTGATTAAACAGTTGACGGTGGAGCAAAAAGAAATTGCCATCATCAGCAAAATGGCCCCCCGAGACGTGATCAACGGTCCAGGCACAAAGGCGGTCCGATTAGAACCTTTAGGAATCGCGGCGAGCGCGATGACGCCGGAACAGCAAACGATTTTGACCGAATTGATCGACTGTTACCTAGATAATTTCCGCACAGAACTATGCCGAAGTGATCGCCAGAAGATCGCCGAGGCGGGGCTTGAGAAGATTCATTTCGCATGGGCGGGATTTATTCAACCGAAAAAACCGCACTACTACCGCGTGCAAGGACCGACTTTCATTCTCGAATACGACAATACGCAAAACAAAGCCAACCACATCCACACCACGTGGCGGGACACTGAAAACGACTTCGGGAAAAATCTTCTCAAACAACATTACCAAAACGTACCGCACCCTGTGAACTGACAGCGATGTTCATGGAAACGAAAACCGTTGCCAGCGATAGATCGCTACCGGCAGAAAACGCTTCTCCGGCGTCGGCAGCGGACCAGTCATTTAAGTTGCTTTGTCTAAACCACCGAACCTACGTTTGCGTTTGGAAAAATCTTCTACGGCTTGGCGAAGATCTTCAACGCCGAATTCCGGCCAGCATTTCTGGGTAATCCACATCTCGGAATAACTGATCTGCCATAACAGATAGTTACTTATTCGCATTTCCCCGGCGGTGCGAATCAGTAGATCAGGGTCTGACATCCCGGCGGTGTAGAGATGATCAGAAACCAGATTTTCGTCGATCGCATCGGCGGGAATGGCCCCCACACTGACTTTTTGGGAAATCTGTTTCACCGCGTCAACGATCTCCGCGCGCCCGCCGTAGTTGATCGCCAAACACAAACAACAGCCGGTATTATTGGCGGTTAGTTCCAGGCTTTTATCCATCTCCTTTTGTACGTCGGCAGGAATTCGGTCGCGACTGCCAATGATCTGTAAACGAATGTTGTTGTCGGTCATCGTCTGGCGTTCATCGATCATGAACTGGGTCAGCAAGAACATGAGAAACTCTAATTCTTCCTGCGGGCGTTTCCAGTTTTCACTTGATAGGCAATACAGGGTCAGTTGCTCAATGCCCATCCTGGCACATGTTTCGGTCACCAAGCGGACTTGATTGGCCCCTTGCTGGTGTCCTCGGATGCGCGGCAGCGATTGCTGCTGAGCCCACCTGCCGTTTCCGTCCATGATGATTGCGATATGGCGTGGTCGCTTTTCCGGCGGAACGTCAAAATTGGGTTCTGAGTTAATCTCGACCGTTGGCATGGCTTCTCAAGTTAAATTCGCAACGTGTTGTTAATCCGTTATCACAAAACGGTTCGGAAAAAAATCATAGTGGGATTCTGTCCATTCCATTACATCGACCAATGGTGCCTGGCTGCTGGCGAATAGCACATTCGCGCTCCGAGCATCGGTTACTGGGCATCGGTTACTGGGCATCGGTTGCTGGGCATCGGTTAAATCAGCAAACCGCAGCTAACGCGTTTTCAAATACTCCTTCAACGAACTACCGGCAGGTACGGTGATGGTTTGCGCCCGATCTGGTCCGACAGAAATAAATTCAATTGATCGTCCGATCAGTTTTTCTAACTCGTGCGCGTATTGGATGGCAGCGGTCGGTAAATCGTCTAAACTGCGTGCTCCGGTAACGTCCTGCTGCCAGCCGGGAAACTTTTTATAAATTGGTTTGACGCGCTTGAGTTCGTCGATGTTGCCCGGGAAGTAATCGATCTCTTTGCCATCCAAATCGTAAGCGACGCAGACCTCAATCTCTTGGAGCGCGCTTAACACGTCTAACATTGTCAGGGCGATCGAAGTAATCCCACTCAGCCGCGCCGTATATTTGACCGCGACCGCATCAAACCATCCGCAGCGTCTTGGCCGTCCGGTGGTGGTCCCGTACTCATTGCCTAAATCGCGGATGTGTTGGCCCGTTTCATTATCCAGTTCCGTTGGAAAGGGGCCACCGCCGACGCGCGTGGCGTAGGTTTTGCATACACCGATGATGGTTTTGATCCAATTCCCCGGCACTCCCGAACCGGTCGAAATTCCCGTCCCGGATGCATTGCTGGAAGTCACAAACGGAAATGTGCCGTGATCGATGTCTAACAGTGACCCTTGAGCGCCTTCGAATAGAATGTTTTTATCGGCGTCGACGGCGTCTAATAGGATGCGGGTGGTGTCATCGATCATGGGACGCAATCGATTGCCATAGTCGGTGTACTGTTTAATGATTTCTTCGGCGTCCAGGGAATCGGTGTTGCCACCCGATGCGGCCGAAAGAACTTTTGTTTTCACTTCCACGATCTTACGAACGCGCTCAGGGAAGCCGGGTTGAATTAAATCGCCCAACCGGATCGCGAAACTACGGCCCACTTTATCAGCGTAGCAGGGCCCGATACCGCGCAGCGTGGTCCCGATATTATCTTCGCCGGAAACCAGTTGGTTCCACATCCGGTCTTCTAAAAGGTGCCATGGCATCACGACGTGGGCACGTTGGGACAGTTTCATCCGTTTGAAAACATCGATCCCGCGCGGTAGCAACGATTCAATCTCTTCTAGAATTGTAGGCGGATTGATCACAACCCCGGGCGTGATTAAATTCAGGACGCCTCCGTTGATGATGCCGCTGGGGATGTGGTGCAGTTTATATACCTCGTCGCCGATGACGACGGTGTGCCCCGCGTTGGCACCTCCTTGGTATCGCACGACCAGATCCTTGCCTTCGGTGAGGATGTCGACGAGTTTCCCTTTGGCTTCGTCGCCCCACTGCAAACCGATTACGCACTGTCCTGGCACGGGAAAACCTCTATTCTCAAAAAAACGTAGATGATTAAAGGTCACGCCAAAGGACACAACGTCTTGAGGGTTCAGGCGACCTGCGAACCCGAAAGTTTAAGTTTCCGGGGCCAAAATGGTCAACCAGCAACCGCCCCGCATTGCTCAATTCATGGTTTAAAGTTACCCCCGGGACGCAGAAAGCCTCGGTCAGCCCCAAACCGTGGCTCGTCTGACCCGAATTTTTGTTGCAGCCGACGCAGACCGGACCAACAATTCCCGCAATCAAGCGCCCCCCGGTGGATCTTCTGCTGCGAAAATGAACCATTGTGACTAAGATTTCGCGTGGTAACCGGCCCCTACCTCTCCGAACTTCAACCATTACGTGATGCGATAAAATGATAGCTTCTCCATTGTTTCGAACGACCAAACAAAAGGCGCGCGTGCTTGCGGTTTTGTTGATGTTGTCCATTGTCACTGACCTCAACGGCCCGGTCGCTAACGCTCAGTCAAAAAATAACAACGCCCGTGGCAGCCAGCAGATCCGAGGGAAAAAACCCGCAGCAAGCCAAAAATTGGTTACTTTGCGTGGGCAGGTTGACCAATCCGCCAACGCGCGAAAGTTTAAGATCAACATCAAGGAAATTGAGACGACGCTGAATCAGCAAGTCAATCTTCCACGGGCTCCGTTTCCCGAGAATTGGGAACAGACGGCGCCCGCCGCGAAAGTGAAATGGATGCAGCAATTCGAAGCCAGCGCCGCAGGCCGCCGGTTTATACAACGCAACAAGAAGACCTTAGAGGACGCTCCTGCGTTTAATTTGCGGTTTAGTCCCGAAGGTGATTTTGTCGTTTACGACGTGCCACCGGGGGTCTATGGATTACAAGGGCGTCTCGACAAAGAGATCGACGGAATTATGCACGCGTTTGAAGTGTTTGCTCAAATTACGATATCCGCCGATGTGGAAGAAGTAAAACTCGATCCCCTGCCAGTTTTGGTAACACCGCTGCTGGTTTCTGGGCAACCGGCACCGCCGATCAACGTCGTCACGCATAACGGCAAAGCCAAACTGACGCTCGAATTAGCGAAGCTTCAAGGCAAGTACATTTTTGTCAACTTTTGGTCGTCCGAAGATTACCAAGACGAAAAAACGGGAGAGGACCACCAACAAAAAGTTCAAAAGATGGTGGCCGCACTCAAGGATAAACACAATCTGGTTTTGCTGAGCATTTGCTTGGACGACGATCGTCGCGCGGTGGTGAAACACATTATGAAGAACCAGTACAAGCTTGGTCTGCACGGGTTCACCAACGGTCGCGAACATGAAACGATTGATCGTTATGGGGTGCGGTCTACGCCAACCGGTTTTTTGATTGATCCCGATCGCAACATTGCGATGTCCCAATATGAATTTTACAACCTGACTAAGGTGAAGGACTCATTGACCGCTGTCATTGAGGATCGCATCACCGGGAAAGACAAACCGACACCTGCGGCAGCAAAAAAAGAAAATCAGTAACGCCATTTGGTAAGCTGGAATTTTGCAAAAGCGGCGCGTTTGGATTTGAAAAATCCACAGTGTTGGAAATTGTACTCTCTTTTGGGGAAATAACGCGTTCTGTTGGCTTTGGGTTGACGCACTTGAGCATTTTGTCGATATCCCTGACTGATAATCAACTGTTTAAGTGTGGAAACATAATCATGAAATCAACTGCTATCAACACAACTTATGCACTCGCCACGTTACTCATTGCCGGTGCTGCTCTAGCGGGTTGTCGTTCCGGCGGCGGTTCACAATTTGGTTCAAGCGGCCCTGCACCGACCGCTGCTGGCAGCGGATCATCGTATTCGCAACCCCAGTACAGCGATTCCTATGCTTCGCCGGGCAGTGGTTCAACCTACCAAGCGCCTTCAGGTGGCAGCGGTTCGACTTCGTTCGGTGGCGGTGGTGGCTCAGGAGGTCGTTAATCGTTGACTTCCAGCACAACATCGATTCATCGGCGACCAAAGTCGTGCCGGATGCTTTGTCGAAAGGGTTCAGCAAAATCCAAAGGTCGCGTAAAAAGTAGCGCAAAAGATTGCCTTGCTGACAAAGGTCTGGCGCGGAGTGCCGGTGGAGTAAGTCCATCGGGCACGGCGCTGTTTTAGCAAAGAGAAACAAAGATGGCTTTGCGAAGAACGCTCGAACCCGAAGTAATGGATGCGCCCGAAGACGCGGCGCAGTACGACCGGGTCGACCACGGGTTTGTTAATCAGGCTTTCGTGGACGACGTGGTGGAACTGTTGCAGGGCGCTGTTAACCTGCACCACGCTCTAAATAGCAGGCAGGCGGAGTCGTTCCGCGTGTTGGATGTCGGCACCGCCAATGCACTTATTCCGATCTACCTCTGTCAGCGGCATCATGCGGTGCACGTGACGGCAATTGACATGTCCGATCGGATGCTTGAGTTGGCTGCTACTCATATTGGTCGAACTCCACATCAAGACCGAATTCAATTGGCGAAAGTCGATGCCAAGGGCATGGCGTTTGCGTCTCAATCGTTTGACGCGGTAACCTGTAAAAGCACGATCCATCACATCCCTAACCCGGTCGATTGTCTCTCTGAAATTGCGCGGGTTTGTAAGATTGGCGGCGCGGTGTTAGTGCGCGATATGATGCGCCCCGACAACGAAACGGAGCTCGAATCGATCGTCCAAACCTATGTCGGTAAAGAAACCCAGTACGCCCAACGGCAGTATCGGGAATCGCTACACGCGGCGTTGTCGCTGGAAGAGATTCGTGCAATCGTCAGCGGATTGGGTTGGGATGGAGGTGAGGTGCGGGCGACTTCGGATCGTCACTGGACTTGGGCCGCGATCAACCGCTCGAACAGTGCTTAGCAACGCTGGAAAACGGCAACTGTCGACGTTGACATGCTGGATTGGCCCGGCGATCAGATTACGTTTCTTACAAAGATTGACCAGTACGACGAAAACCGCATGGCGTCGTTTGTCAAAGTGCTGGATTAGGGGTGGCAAACGCAGCAGCAATTGGTGGGGAAGTCGCTCACGCTCAAACGACAAGTAAACGGGAGGCCGACGATTTGTGCGTTGCCCGCACCACTGCTTTCGTGTGGTTGCGGATTCGTGGGAGCCACTGGAATTGAGGTTGCTGGATTTTACGATCGAGATTGGCCGCAGTTTGTTGCCCGTCCCGATCGTTTTGCCGATTATTATTTCTACGACTTCTACGAAATGGGTCGCAACTTCTTTGTCTTTGAAGACAGGCATTCCTTATTTACCACCGGATTCGCAGGCTTCATTCAGTACATTTGTATGGGTGTCGTTGGCTGCAATGACATGGATGTCAAAACGCGGGACACGATAGAGCGCTGTGCGCAAATCTATCCCGATTCGAACCTTGGATTTTTCGACACCTTCACAAACTTTGGAGCCAGTGAAAAGCGCAATCGTCTGTTCGACGATCAGGGGCGAATCGTTTCGCCCAGCGACCGGCCGGTGAAGTATGCAACAGCGACGCCGCAGTGTTTGAACTGGCTGGTTTGTGCTTCGGCGGCCGCCGGTCGTGATTTGACGCTGATTTTTGCTGATCGATGGCGCATGCCGTTGATGGCCCATCATCGGAAAATCATGAAACGGACCAACTGGAGCGCCCTCGCATAGCCAGCCGCCCAGATTGTCCGCGCGATTCTGAAACGACCTTATGAAGAATTGCTGCTGTATCTGACGCCGAAGTTGAAACAGCGCTCCAACAGCGTGATGATGCGGAACGTCAACACACCGGTTTTGACGCTGTTTCGCCATCAACACGGCCAATCAGCGCGGGAAATGCACCTGGCGTGAGTGCTTTAAAATTTGTGGAAGTGACCACGCGCCAACTGCATTGGCTGAGTCCGGGCCACGCGATGGTGATGGCATCCGAGTCACCGTCAGATATTAAACGCTTGCTCGCGCGGAAAAAATCGATAGCACAGTGAAGCGTTGCCTAATTGCTATAACGTGATGGGTCTTGAGTGTTTGTGGTCAATCTGACTGGAAACAGAGGCTCTGTTGCGACGTTGTTCTAATGGCGTGCTACGTTTTTCGGTCGGATATTTTTTCTCCGAACTATCGGCGATAACATTACTACGCAGCACATCGACGGATCGATTCGAAATGCTTTTACAGCATCGCAACTTGGGCACTCTGGTGATCATATGGTTTGCCGCATCCATCACGGTTGTCGATGCGCGTGCCCAGATACGGCTGCCTGCAATTGATCCTTCCGGGAATCGGATTTTTTTACCGGCTCCGAACAGCACAACGCTCCTCACGCCCAATTCAGCGTTTCAGAACGCGCTGAACAACCCGCTACGACCGGGTCTTTTTGGGCAGGGAGCGTTCTTTAACAACGGGCCGCGGATTCAACAACCGATTCCTCAGCCGACTTTTCTAGCTCCTGCCCAACCGCGGCCTAACAACTTTGTGCGGCCCAATCCTGGGCCAGCGTTTCGACACCCGCGCACACCGCCACCGTGCGGAACGGGGTTTGGCAACGGGCGCGGGCAACAGAAAAGGCACTTCGTACCTGACCCAAGGGCAAGAAAAACGACCGGGCAAAAAGGCCAAATCCTCATGAGCCCGTCTCGCATTATCGCCCCGGTCGGCAGTGAAGTGGTCGTGATCGCTGGCATCTGTGGTGCTGACGGATTTTTATCCTTGAATCAACCCTTAGAATGGATTCTTTCCAATGATAGCGTCGGCCAAATCATCGAAGTCGGCGGAACGCAACACAGCACCTTCAATAATACGGTGCCGCCGCAAGCAAAAAAGTTTGACGGGCAGTACGCGTGGGGCCGTACGGGGCTTAAACGTGTCGTTCTCACACGCGGAACGTCAACTCCGTGTGACGATATTGAATTGGCCAAAGGTCAGACTTTCATCAGTGTTTCTTCGGCGTCTCCCGGTCGAACCTACGTCACTGGTGTCGCTCCCAAGGCTGAAGGTTGGGACCGGCGTCGCGCCACAACGATGATTCAATGGGTTGATGCGCTTTGGTCAACGCCTGTGCCTTCTAGAGCTACCGCTGGAACTGTGTTTCCACTGACCACGGTCGTGAAGCGGTCTTCCGATGGCGGCGGCGTGAAAGATTGGAAAGTTAAATACACCGTCGTCGGCGGAGCGGCGGCCGAATTCGCGCCCGCGGGGTCTTCCAGCGCTACCGCGACAACCAACGATAACGGCGAAGCCACCGCCCAACTCCGTCAACCGGCCGGTCAATTTGAACCTGGTGTCACTCAGATCCGTGTCGATATCACACGTCCGGCGCTCTTTGGGGAACCCGAATTAGTGGTCGAAAGCGGGCTGACTACGGTGACTTGGAGCGCTCCGGCGCTAACGATTCGGGCGATCGGGGACAAAGCAGCTGAATTGGATAAACCGTTCAATTACCGCATCGAAATCACCAACCCCGGCGACCAACTAGCGCGGGGCGTCGTGGTCCGCACCAAAGATATCGACGACAGCATCGAATACATTTCCAGTACGCCCAAACCAGTGGAATTTGGCCGTCAATTGGAATGGCAGTTAGGCGATATCGCACCGCGCAGCCCACCGCAGATCATCGACATTCAATTCAAATCCAACAAACGCGGTAATAACGGACTGTGTTTCGAAGTCGCGTCGGATTCTGATCGACTGCGCACCGAAGCTTGTGCTCAGATCGAAATCGCGGTCCCGTGTTTAGTGCTGAAAGTTGACGGGCCAGATACCGCGATTGTCGGCAACGATATCATTTACAACTTCGAAGTGTCGAACCAGTGCGATGAAGAACTGGAAGACATCGACTTGGTGCTGCGTTACGACGCCGGGCTTTATGCGGATGGTCGATCCAATCCGATCCGCACCCAATTTGACAAATTGAGCTTCGGTGAACGTCGTGTTGTGAGTGTGGCTTTCAACGTTCAGCAACCCGGCACACGATGCTTCGAACTGTCGGTAACCTCCAGCAGCGGTTACAACGTGACGCGCCGTGAATGCTTAGAGGCCAGCGCCATTCGATCGTCTGAGTTACAGCTTCGTTTAGAGGGCCAGACGCCGATCGAAGTCGGGCAGTCCGCCCAAGTCAACGCCTATATCGTCAATTCGGGCAATACGGCGGTCAATTCGGTGATCCTGACAAATAAATTTTCCGAGA
Organism: uncultured Pirellulaceae bacterium; assembly: GCA_937944405.1. Classification (GTDB taxonomy): domain Bacteria; phylum Planctomycetota; class Planctomycetia; order Pirellulales; family Pirellulaceae; genus Mariniblastus. Next base: position 19,356 of record CALDYR010000137.1, on the reverse strand, counting down.
GTTTAGAGGCCGCCCGCGCCACCGAAGACTTCCCCTTCACTCGCATTTCCGATACCGAGTACACCTTTTCGATTGGACGCATCGAACCCGGCGAAGAGCGTTTGTTAGAGGTCCAGTACATCGGTGTCCGGCCCGATGGTAACGCGCTGGCTGAATTTGCGCTTACCTCGACCTCAAATGTCAATCAGACACAACGTTTCAACATCCGCATCGAACCGGGATCCGGCAGTGTCGGCGACAGCGGTGGCAATAGCCCGTTTGTTGATCCCGGAGGCAGCAATGGCGATGACCGCGTCAATCCAGACGGCAGCCCGAACTTCAACGCCGATTCCAATTCCCCCCGCGACGGGCGCCCCGATGCCGCGCGTGCTCCGGTTGTGCGCCCCGATAGCGGTGGCGGCGTTGGCATCCCCGTCGATCGCGCACCGTTGGCCAGCGAAGCGTTGGAAATCGTAGTCGAAACCAAAACACCGACCATCAAACTGCGCAGCTCTCAGGAGAACTTGCCTGACGTTGGCGAAATCGAGTTCTCAGTCACCAATCGCAGTAACCAGATTTTGGAGGATGTCTTTGTTTCCTTTCTGGTTCCTCCGGGCGTCGTATTGAACGATTATCGCTCGATCGACAACAGCCAGCGGATCGAACGATCCAGCCCCGACCAAACGACTTTTGATTTATCAGCCCGACAGAGCATGCGTCCCGGCGACCGCATGACCTTTTCGATCTTCGTCCAAGGCGAACGACCTGGCCGGGCCCGGATCGAGGTTGGAGCCAACGCGGCTGGATTAGAAGGCGGTGCACTGGGGAACGACGTTATCGACGTGGCGCAGTGAGCCGAACCGGCAACAAGACAACGCACCGAAAGCATCGCATGTCGTTGTTTCAGCCGTTCTTCAGGGAATTTCGTCGCTCCAACCCGGCTGTTGTTTGTCAGTTCCAGCGACGGTAGAGGAGTCCGCGCCCCATTTTACTCTCCGCAGAACCTGTGAAACGAAGCCAACGGTTCAGCGCTGATGCCGCGCGACCAGTTTGACCTACGGCTGTTTTTCGACCAGTTCAATTTCCCACAGAAACGGACAATCCTTGCCGGTAACAAACATACGTTCTGACTTCGCATCGATCGCAATCCCATTGAGCACCGCATCGCGACTGGGACGATCTTTCAACGGCCACAGGCCGGCCAAGTCAATGGTCGCCTTAACATTGCCGTTGGTTTTGTCAATCCAATGGATGAAGTCGGTTTGATAGACGTTGGCGTAGAGGTCAGGGCCGTGCATCTCAAGTTCGTTCAACTGGCCTACCGATCGATTGCCGATGCGGACACGAACGGCATGATCTTCCTGTAATGTTTCGGGGTCAAGGAATCTTAAATAGGACGTGCCGTCGCTGGCGATGAGGTGGGTGCCGTCAGACGTCAGCCCCCAGCCGTCGTGATCGTAGGGCACTTCTTTGAGCAGTTTAAAAGCGCGGTCGTAGACGAAGATCAAATTATTTTTCCACGTCAGTTGATAAAATTTGTCTCCCGCTAAAGCTAGACCTTCGGCAAAAATTTTCTCCGGCAAGTCGCGTTTTTGCAGTACGTCGCCGGTTTTAAGATCCACTTTGCGGATCGACGAACGCCCCTCTTTTCCTGTACTTTCGTACAATGCGTCGCCGTCCCACAGCAATCCTTGGGTGAAGGCGGTGGGATCGTGCGGATAGGTTTTGACAATCCGGTATCCCAACCTCAGCGCCCCGGGCCCTTGTTTAAGCCAAACCGCTAAATAGGTTCCGCCGATCGAAACCATTAAAAAAAGGGCAATCAATCCCCAACGCCGGGGCGGCGGTGGTGGGCTGTTGCGGTTGACGTTGACGGTTGACGGTTGATCAACCGGTGGAAAGCCACCGCGTTTTTTTTGTTTCTTGGAATTTGAATTAGCAGCCATGAAGATCGTCTTCAATAAATAGGTTACGGCGATGAGGTGGAGGGGGTAAATTGGAACTTCAGCCCCACCCAGCGGTCGACCGGCAATAGGAAAATCGCAACGAGTATCGCGTTAAAATGAAAACCAAAAGTTACAAAGGTAGTCAACACACCAATATAAAATCCAATCAACCCAACTCCAACGGCGTAACGAATCGTCCAATGGAAGATGCACAAGATGCTGAAACATTCGATGACCAGCGCTCCGGTTTGCAGCCACGCCGTCAGTCGGGAATCATAAAGAACGATTTGCGCAAACGGCGAACCGGTTTCCCCAAACACTTCCGTCCAAAGTTGTAGAGAAACCCCGTTGCCCCACCCAAGCCCGGTTTTGTACAGCTTTGTGAATCCCGCTAAGGAATGAAACCATCCCAAGTAAAACACTGAAAGCAGAAACACCCAGCGCGGGTAGGTCGGGGTTAGCCAAAACTGGTTCGCCTGCGCCGCCTTTTTCATATCAGTAGAATAGAACTGAAACCAGAGCGCGTGAATCAACAGCAGCATGTTAGTGACGTTGAAAATGTGGGCTCCATTGGTCAGGTTCTCCATTCTCAGTGACCACATCAGGGCGAACAAAACCGTCGTCATCCAGCAGCTTATCGGGACCGCGATTCGCATTGCCCACAGCAATGCCGAAAGGACTAAAAACACGCGCACTGAGGTGAAGAATGTCGGGCTGTTGAGCAGAACAAGCGGCAACCAAGTAAAAATCGTTGCGGCTTGGGCGCTGCGATCGCCGGTGGCAAATTCGATGGGAGTAACGGCCAGCACGATCGTGAAAACCAACAGCAACCAGGTAACGTATTGGCCGAATGCTGGCAGCGCCAATTTGGTTAACCAGTTCGACCAACGCAGGCCCGGACGCCGTGGGTTGTCGAATGCTTGGGGCGTGTTCATTGCGCTTTCCCTATGGCATCCACCACAAAAGTTCGTTCTTCTCGCTTGATTCGATTTTTGTCCGGAATAAAGCAGTGCTGGTGGACGACAACGCGGCCGCCAAAATCCCCTTGGGTGTTTTCAAGCACTTGGCGAACATGTTCGACAAGCCGCTGCTTTGACGGGATCTCGCCGAAGGGGTGCATCGTTGGGTGGGGAACAATTCCCATTCCTAAACCCGGCGGGTTGCCGTCGTAGACCATGTGAAGGTTGAACCGTCGCGCCTCCAGTGGCGATCCGTCGGCGGCAAACACTTCATACTGACAGCATTGCTGGGGGCAATCACAGAACATGGGGGAAATCGTAAACGGGTAAAGTTCTCCGATCAGCAGCGGCGAAGCTAAATGGACGGCAACAAACAACCCCGCGGCCCACAGTTCCCATCGCGCTGTGCGTCTGTTAATGCGGTTTGAGCAATAGTGGTGTTGAACTGATGACACGGCGTGATTCTGACGGTCGTTGGTTGGTAAAATGTCGCAGCAATGCCGAGATTTATCGATGGCAAACTTGAAAGTTGGCTGGTTTGGCGATTCGCAAAACGCAAAGATCAGGTTATCGTGACGTGGATCCTGAAGATCGTGCCTTGAATTTACCCCATATGTGAATTGTGTTCGACGGGACAGATCCTATTGCCGCTAAGTTTCAACTGATTTCTTACAGTCTATGTCCGCTCCTGATTCCAACGACCTTACGCTTTCCGACGACGGCGCCACCGAAACCCCTGAGAAAAAAAACGAAGCGGGCCGACCGGGATCGTTGCTGGTTATTTTCCTAACCGTTTTCATCGACTTGTTGGGTTTTGGAATGGTGCTGCCGCTGTTGCCGCTGTACGCGGATCAGTTCGGTGAAGACCCCAGTGGTTTTAAGATTGGAATGCTGATGGCCATTTTTTCCATCATGCAGTTCATCTTCGCACCGTTGTGGGGTGTTGTCTCGGATCGGGTTGGTCGGCGACCGGTGATCATCGTCGGGCTTGCCGGGAGTGTTGTGTTTTACACGCTTTTTGGTGTCGCGACGATTTATAAAAGCCTGACGGGATTGTTCCTTACGCGTATCGGCGCAGGCATCGCTGGAGCCACGATATCAACGGCTCAGGCTTACATTGCCGACACCACTAGCAACGAAAACCGAGCCCGTGGGATGGCGTTGATCGGCGTTGCATTTGGGCTTGGTTTTACCCTAGGGCCGCTGTTTGCCGTGTTTGCCGTCACGTTTAGCGCAGATGCGAAAACGCCTGGTGCAGGGCCTGGATTTGTGGCCGCGGGGCTATCGTTGGTGGCGTTATTGATGGCTATTTTTGTGTTGCCGGAATCAAAAACGGCCACGTCAGCTCACAAAGCGAAACGGTGGTACGACCCAGCAGGGTGGCAGATTGCATTTCAAACCAAAGCGCTGGTGTACTTGTTGATCGGTTTCTTCATTTGCATTTTTGCGTTTGCCAATTTCGAAACCACGTTGTCGATGCTGATCCGGGGATCGAAAAACTTTACCGACGCGCCGTTTAATTTTTCGTTCAAGGAGGTCTGCGGTACTTTTGCGTTGATCGGTTTGATGGTCGCGATTGTGCAAGGTGGTATCGTGAGGCGGTTGGCCAAGAAGATATCCGAACAGAAGCTCGCCGTTGCTGGGGCCGTGATCGAGATCGTTGGATTTGGAATGATGACCGGCGCGGTGCGATTGGCATCTACGGCGTGGCTGTTCGCAGCGTTGGCGGTGATTGTGACCGGTTACAGTTGCCTCCAACCAAGCCTTTATTCATTGTTAAGCCGTTGGTCAGATCCAAGCGAACAGGGGAAAGTGTTGGGCGTCGGTCAGTCGGTCAGCGCGATGGCGCGAATTTTTGGATCGGCGTTGGGAATCCCGATGCTAAAAGTGACTCTGTTTTTGCCCTATGTCGTGGCGTCCGTTTTGATGGTCGCGGTAGCAAGCATGATCGTGGCGGCCAACAAATCGGGGCGCGATTTCGAATAAACACCAATCTATCGAAAACGGCGGGAGGCCGTAAAGTCCTTTAGCCTTACTTCGGCGGCGGCTTATTTGAATTTCATGTCGTTGGATTGGTTTGAAGATTGCCGGGCCATCATTTGGAAAATGCTGCCCATGATTTTGCCGGAAATGCTGGGTAAATGCTGACGAAATCGGTAACCCACGCCCCCCAAGATCACTACGATGACTAACACAGTGAAGGTCGATGGGAGGAACATTTGCGTAAACAGGAGCACTGCCAGCAAGGCGGTCTGCACAACGCAAAGCGCTATCAATGCGTTGACTTTCATTTCTAAACGCTGAAGTTGTGATTCGGTGTTGGGTTCGTTCACGGGTTCGTTCACGGGTTCTTTTTTTAAACTTCGTCGGCGTCTGTATTGCCCTGCGATCATAACATATCGGGCAAGGTGTGAGGACAAGTTCGCCACTGGCGTTTGGTTGTTGGCAAAAAATTCAGATTTGCCTGCTAGTTTTCCAGTCTGCATCTTGGGGGAAAGATCGTTCCGCGATTGAATTGGTTGGCGTTTATGTTGTTCCCCGAGCGATTGCGTTTTCTAAGAAGTGCTCAACCGCGTCGACCATCGCGCGCATCGACTGATAGCGGTCGGCAGGGTTCTTCTGCATCGCTTGGAGGCATATTCGGTCCAGTTCTTTGGGGATCAGTCGGTGCGGAGCGGCAATGCTAGGCGGGATAGGTTCTTCGTTGATGATGTTGTCGTAAGTTTCGCGCGTTGCGCGTCCACGAAAGGGTTCGCGCTGGCACAACATCTCATACAGCACAATGCCCATGCTGAATATGTCGGATCGTTCATCGACCGGGCGGTGTCCTAAGACTTGTTCGGGCGACATGTAGAGGGGAGTTCCGCCTTGGATGTGAGCGCGATCTTCATCGCCGTCGTCGTAGGGCATACCCCAGACCTTGGCCGCACCCCAGTCAATCAAATTGACTTCTCCGAACATACCAACAATTACATTTTCGGGTTTGATATCGCGATGGATGATGCCTCTTAGGTGAGCAAACTGTAACGCATCGCCGATCTGAATGAAGATACTCAGCAGACGGGCTAGTGTGAAATGGGACTCTGCTGCCGATTCGCGCTTCGCCAGCGAGACAATGATTTGGAACAAGGTGAACCCCGCGATTTTCTTCACCGCGAAGTACCAGTTGCCATGGTCGTCTTGCCCAAGTTCGTACAACGGCGGAGTGGCGGGGTGTTGAAGTTGGGCCGTGATTTTCGCTTCCCGCAGCAAACGGCGGAGTTCGATTTTGTCGTTTTTGAACTCCGGACGTAACTTTTTGAGGACAACTTCGCGCCCCAGATTGGTGTCGAAGCAACTGTAGAGGACCGCTTTACCGCCTGAGGTTAATTCTTTGAAACGGGTGTATTTCGCGTATCCGTTGGAGATGCTTTCTGGCGGGGGCGATTCCACATCGGCGACGTTGACCATCGAAAGTTTTTCGTCTGACAAAATGGACTCCGTTGAATCATTACCAGTGAGGCCGCTAGAGTTTCTAGTTTTTCAAATCGTGCGGCGACTCGAACAATTTCCTGCCTCAAAATTATAGCTCTTCCCGTATTTTAGTGGCAAGCTTCGAAATCGTAGTGGGATTGCCGATAATTTGCGATTGCTGTGTTTAACCGAATTCGGGCGAATCCCATTACATTCATCGGAGAAAAGGCAAACTTTGGGCCCACGCGGTGCCACAAAGTTCGGGCCGGACAAATCATAGAATGCTCAGATCCGTAATGCTAATTTAGGAGGTGTGGCAATTGTGGTCGCAGCAACGTGCCAACGCCAGTGGCATATGTTTCTTCTGGGGCTGTTTTCCAGTGCCCGCAAAAAATTAAGATAAAAACGAGGGCCAAAACAGAGGCGTTTCAACAAGAATCGTGTCGTTAGAAAAGACGCACACTAAACCTAACCTTTCGCTGCAACTTCCCGATACAACGGGAAAGGCAGGCTCGTTTCCCAAGCGTTAATATCCCAGAGGACACCTTCGCCGGTCCCATCGCCTCGAAAACGTGCTAGTGGAGTGTCAGCATTGGATTTTAGGGTTAGCCGTTTTGGCAATAGCCACGGTTCCGAAACGAAAAACCGGGGCTAACGCCCAAACGGCTGATCTGAACAATCCTAATTCTTAATGCTGACAGACCACTAGTGCCTCATCCAGATTTAATTTTCGGGTACAACTGTTTTAGTTTTTTTTCGTGCGTCGTCGATTTCCATCTGCCATTCGCCCCCTCGTTGAGTTGTGTTGACGTCATCGTGCCAAGCTTCTGTTTCTGATCTCAATTCTCCTGTCGTTGCGATACGTCACCCAGCCACACATTGCTTCGTGACGCAACTCAATTCGTTTTCGGCAATGTTGAGGCAACTCCCGTGTTTTGGTGTTTTAGCGTCTGCGTTCCGGTCAAACAATGCGTGACGCAGAGTGGCAAGTGTAAGCGCGTACCCAAGCTGATGCCGGTGGAATTGTGGCAGCGCGAACTAGATGGGCGCCTCGTTTATGACGTCTACATTATTAACTCCCCAGATGTTAATTCAAATTTCGATGCTGGCGGCATGCCAGCCAAATGGGTCATTCTGCATTGTGAAACGTTGGATGATGTCGAAAAGCGCTTTCCCGGCGCCGTTAGTACTGGCGGCAAAACAATGCCAGGAGACGGTGCTATGAAGTCAAGTGCAAAAGTACGAGCAAGAACTCAATCGACGTGAAAGTGCAACAAATGAAGAATCTACTGGAGTGGCTTCCGCAGGTCTCCAGAGCCCCGTAGTGGTGGCAATCGGGCCGTAGCTTTGCTTTGCGGTACCGTCGATTCCCGCTTTTGCGGATAACCATTAACTGCGAACCGGTGCTTATACTGGTTTGCTATTTTATTGTTTCATCAACAGATAGCCGGTAAAAGTTTGGCCAGCAGCAGTGAAAGTTCCATTGCAATGGAATGTCATTCAATTAGCAGAGGTGGGCTCACCTGCGGTGCTGATTGATGGTCCCTTCGTTTTCTGCGCCCCAACGGTTTCCCGACCGGGGGGCGGACTTGGGGATTTCCGACGGAGATGGGGGTGAGTTCTTTGAATACTCGTTCTGCTCTTTGCCATTTCAACCAATCGGCCCTCAATAGCCGCATTCCAGAATCAATCCGGCCGTCTTCAATCCACCGGTCGAGCACCGCGCGTTGGATTGGGCCGTACTCCTTTTTCTCTAAGGTTCTCAGTATCCATGAGTCGTATTGGCGTTCGGCGCGCCAGTCGTTCGGCCGCGTTGTCATGGTGACTTTGGATCGCACCACCGGCGGGCGTGTCGGTCGTTTGTTGCAAACCGGTTTGATTAAGAACGGCGGAAGTTCAACCGAATCGCGGTTGTACATCCAGTGCAGCGCCACGCGCGAAGGATCGTGAGCCGGATCGATTTCTAAAACCGCGCGAAAGTCTTCTTCGGCCAGTTCCTTTTGGCCGGCCTGCAGCCGCGCGATTGCGCGGGCGTAGTTTGAGGCCGTGACGACTTTGGGGTCATTTCCCATGATCTTCGAAACGGCGGTAAAGTCGATCGATGCTGATCCGTAGAGCGTCATTTGGTAGAAGATTTTTCCTCGCGCGAACAACAATTCGGCAATTTCTCGTGGTTTTTTAAAACGATGCAAGGCCTTGGTCAACCAGATCGCCGCGTATTCTCGTTCCCCTTGAATGGCGATGGACAACGCGCGGCCGGAGTAGGCTTTTGAGAGCTGTGGGTTGCGCGAGAGCGCCATTTCGAAGTCGCTGATTGCGGCCTTGTGATGGTTGGATTTGGCATGTGTTTGCCCACGGAGCAGCAGCAGTTCGGTCTGTCCTGGGTCCAGCTCCAGGGCGCGGGTGTAGTCGCTGAGGGCAGAAAAGTAATTCTTACGTTTCGCCTGCACGTCGCCACGCAGCTGTAATGCGCTGACATCGGTGGAGTCCAACAGGATCGAACGGTCCAATGACAACACGACTTGGTCCAGCCGATCATTTTGCTGATAAATTTTTGCCAGAAGGTGATGGTAGGCCGGTTGGAGGGCGTCGATGCGGATGGCTTTTTGAATGTCACGTTGGGCTCGATCATGGTGACCGCATTTTAAACGCGCTTGAGCACGGTAGTACCGGGCCAAGTGATTGCGGCGATCGATTTTTATAGCGTGCGAAAAATCTTCGATCGCCGATTTCTGATCGTCGGTGATCGCGTAAACTTGGCCGCGCCGGATTAACACCTCGGCGTTCTGGGGGGCTAATGTCAACGCCGTGGTTAAGTCTTCAATCGATGAAGCGAACATGCTGAGAAATTGATTGGCCAACGCTCGGTGGCGGTACGTTTGGACGTCGGAGCTGTCTTGGTGCAGCCGTTCGTTGAAGTGCTTGATCGCTTTTCTGGCAACCGGTTGGCCGAGCTGCCGGTACTGCTGGGCCGCGTTGGGGCGGATCTCTATTGCGCGGTTAAGGCAGACAATCGCTTCGGTCCATTTTTCCAATCGCGCACAGGCCGCTGCTTTCCAGATTAAGCCACCGGCGTGATTGGGACGCAGCAGGCACGATTTTTGGAAATCAGTAAACGCGACCTCAAACCGGTTAAGGGAATACTGCGCTACCCCGCGCAGATATAAGTAATCGCCTTTGGACGGGGCGTCGGGCGCGGTGTTTACGGCGCGGCCGTAGCTGTCGATGCCGCGCGAATCATCGCCCAGGTGTAAATAGATTTCCGCTTCGGTGGCAAAGGCTTCGGCCCTGCGATTGTCGATTCCGATCGCTTTTTGACACTGTGCCAGGGCTACGTTTAAGCGGTTCTTTTTGAGGAAAACACGACTCAAACCATGATATGCGTCAAAACTGCAATGGCCGGCGTTGATGGCGTCTTGATAGCGTTGGGCGGCTTGGTCTATTTCGTTGGTGGCGAGGAAAACGTGAGCTAATTCGATTCCCGCGGCGTGGTGGTGAGGGGCGCATTGAATGTAGCGTGCCAGATCTTCGATTGCTAACGCGTAATTCTTTATACTCGCAAAACAGCGCCCCCGCAGCAGGAGGGCTTTTTGAAAATTGGGGTGGCTTTTGAGGATCAGATTCAATTCGGTGACTGCCGGCATCATCTGCCCCATCTCATAGCGCAGTTCGCAACAGGCGACCAACGCGTCAGGATCGTCACCGGCGATATCGACTAACGTTTGCAGGTCCTGTTTCGCGGCATCCAGTTGTCCCGCGTTGCGATACAGTCGCGCACGCATCTTCAGTGCTTCCCGCTGGCAGGCGTTTGGGCCGACGGCACCTCGACCGCACCAGCGAATCACGTCAACGTCGCCGTTAGCGCGGTCGCTGGGTTTGGGCACAGTGGATTCGTTGGCATGGTCGGATTGATCAAAGGTGGTGCCGTCGATGTGTCGGTCAGTCCACAGTTTCGCCATGCCCGTCCAAGCCCACGGGTGGTCAGGTTCTAATTTGATCGCCGATTGGAAATCGCAAAACGCTTTGTCGTGTTTGCCACATCGGAGGTAAACCCATCCACGGGCGAAAAACAGATTTGCCGATTCTTTGCCCTCAGCGATTTGAGAACGGTAGTAGTCACTGGCGGAGACGGCGTAAGATTCCATCAGCTCTAAATAGGTATCGCGTTGGTTTCCGGCAGCGGTGCAAGCTAAATCGAGATCGTCAAGTGCGGTAGGCCAGTTGAGTTGTTCTCCACGCGCGGCGGCACGCCAGGCGTAGTTTTGAGGGGCACAGCAATTAAACGCGATTGCTTCGGTACAGTCTTTTTCAGCGCGACGGAATTCGGATTGCTTCAGATAACAATAGCCACGTAAAGAATAGAACTCGCCCAACCGCTGAGCCGGGGCGATCACGATCGCCCGGTTAAAATGGGTAATGGCCGCGCAGAAATCTTCGGCCTCGACGCACTCCATCGCTTGTTCGAATTCCTCATTGGCTGTTTGGCCAGTGGCGCGGGGAAGCGAACCGGGGGTGGTTTGGGGGGCTTGGGCGTCTTGGTTGGTGATGCTCCGGCCGCAACGTGCGCACTTAATGGCGAATGGATCGAGCTGACTTTCGCATCGGAGACATTGGTTCATCGAGGGCGTGCTCGTGATGGGAGAAAATGAAAAGTGGCGGAGAGTGATGGAAGTAACGGATATTCCTATTATCAGTGCGTTACAAAAGAAGGTCAAACACATAATGGTGTTTCTAACCGCGAACCGGGGCGGAGCAAGCGGCGATATGGTGGAATGTCCCGGTCAAGTCTAATTTGCGTGTCATCCTTTAGAGCGTTGGACCGCGACCGAGTGGCCTGCGGTGCTGAAATAGCGGTTTAGGTAGCGTTGTTTCTTGTTTTTGGGTGCTATAGTTTAAAGTCATGATGAATAAAAATTTTAAAATCAAATCCGTTGTTTGGGCGCTGTTTGCCTCTTTGACGATCGTTTTACCTCTGAGTGTTTCGGCCTACGGGCAAGACGACCGAGGCGACGATCAAAGCGATCAACGCGAGGGGGAAACTTCTGACCGCGACATTCGACGTGAAAAATTTCGTCGGAATTTCAAGATCAAGAGCATCCTCGACCGATTGGATACCGACAAAAGTGGGGTGCTTGAAAGCGGCGAACTCCAAAACGAACGTACTAAGCGTTTTCTTTCCCAGTTCGAAATTAACGCCGATAGTCCTGTCGACATTGCCGCTACGGTGCAAAAAGTTGAAGCCGCGGCGGATGAAAAACGAAAGGCCGAGCGAAAAAACTTTGAGAATCAGGTTGGCCCCCAACTCGATACTTTCGGGACCGACCCTTTGCTGATCGGCGTCGCGGGATTCGGTGAAGTTGAAAACGTCGACCCCAAAGTGGCGTCGTTTGACGAACGTTTGACGGGGCTCAAAGCCACCGACTTCGACGAATCAACGTTGCAACAGGCACGAAAAATTTTCGATGGTTACGATCAAGACAAAAGCGGATTTTTGGAGGGAGATGAAATTAATCGCATTCGTTGGCGGGCCCCTACTCCTGCCCAAAGCGATCTCAACAGTGACGGACGAATCTCGGTTTTGGAATTGGCAAAACGATTAAAAGACAAGAATCAAGGTGATAACGATCGTGAACAACGCCGGCGATCGAATCGGTACGACGAGGAAGATGATTACCTAAACGATGACCAAGAAGACCTAGATAGCGCAAGACGCCGTCGAAGCGATAGAGGCGACCGAGGCGACCGAGGCGACCGAGGCGACCGAGGCGACCGAGGCGATAGAGGCGACCGAGGCGATAGAGGCGACCGAAGCGACCGAGGAAGCCGAGGAAGCCGAATAGCCGGGGCTTTTGATCGCTCAACGTCGTCGGGGCGAGGCAACGATCGATCCAACACTGAAAAGTCGCGCAAGGCGCGAAAGGCGAAGAAGTCGAAAAACAAAGAAAAGCTGTTTGCCGCCTACGTTAACGGTGTTTTTGAAAAATACGACACCGATAAGGATCAACGACTTTCGTCGGAGGAGCTTGCAAAGATGCGTCGTCCCTTTAAGGGCGATGCGGATAACGATGGCTTCATCTCCAAAGCCGAAGCTAATGCGTTTGTTAGTGGCAAGACAACCGCGGTAAGTGGTGGCAAGGAGACCAACACTTACCGAAAGGCCACAACAGATCGTAATGGGCGTTCGAAAAGTCGTGGAAAGACCAGCAAAACGCCTCAAGGGGCCCGCACCGGCGGAGGTCAACCGCGTCGCTCGTTCAGTGATTTGGACGCCAGTTCCGACGGACAGGTTCAAATGGCCGAGTTCTCTTCGACTTGGGACGATGAGACATTGCAGAAATTTCGGAAAATTGACACCAACGAAGACGGCATTCTTTCAGCCGCCGAATGGAAAAATCATTCAAAGTAGCGCGGGGGTGAAAGCATGGAGGCAAATTCACAGGATAGCAAATTACCTCGAAATACCGCAAAACGCGGTTGCGTAGCTAACGATGCGTCACCAAGTTTGCACGAAGATTTGCTCGGTCATGCGCCCGCCGGTTTACTCGGCGAATTACCAAACGGTCCGCCCGGTGATCTGGCTGGGTGCAACGATGCGTTTGGTGTCCCCACCCTTCCCTGCCGTCATCTTAGCGCAATCGTTGGAGTGAGCGTGGCCGTCGGCATCGTCTATTTGGTCGGCGGATGGGCTTGGTTTCAGCGCTGCATCGATATTGAAAATCGTGTGCCTCGCCGCGCCGAATATCGAGTTGACGTCAACACCGAACGCTGGGTTGAGTTCGCTAATTTACCTTCGATTGGTGAAAAAACCGCGAAATCCATTGTTATGCATCGAAGTGATATCGGCCGCTACCATTGGGTAGATCAATTGTTAGAAGTTAAGGGAGTGGGTGAAAAGACGTTCGCCAAGATCCAACGCCATTTGTCCAGTGCGAGCTCCGGAATGAGCGCTGAACAGTCAGGCCTACCTAAACCCCCGGTTCCTAACGCCGATTGATGTTTCGCGAGATGAAGTCGGCTTTGGACTGGATTCGGGTTGTGCCGTTGATCTCTTTTGGGGTTTGCATGCTCCGGCGCGTCAGCAGCGCAACGCCGTGTAAGCGCGCTTGTTCAAGCTCCTCGGTGATCAGCACATATGGAGCAACGCTCGCACCGAAACCGCTGACGGTTGACCTCCCATTGGTGGGGTTCCGTGGCGTTAGGCGACGCCTGTTACTCGAACGCCCACCGCCAACGCCACCGATGCTAATCGTTCCCCCATCGGGAACGCTAAAAGACGACCGGAACTCTGTCACGCGAAATGTTGGTAGCTGAATCGTGGTGTTGGGACCTTGGGCAAGAACCAAATCAGCCGCAGCGATGGCCGTCATGACCGCCACAACTCCCAAGGATTTCCTAACATCTCGCGTGACTGTTTTCCAAGAGTAACAAACCATGACCGTTTCCCTTTTGATTCTGGCGGACCGACAGAGCGGTTGGAACCCGCGTCCAAATCTGATTATACACATAACACGGTTGAATAATCATTATTCGACGTTTAATAGCGTTGCAAAGTGCATGCTGGAACGCGCCCACGACGCTTGCTTTGGCAGTACTTCCGGGTCACCGCGGCAACGGGACGCCTTTGGGATTCGTGCTTGAGAAAAATAGGCTTGAGAAAACTGCTCCGGCAGAATCAAGAAATTACCGGCAAAAACATTTTCTGATGGACTTCGACCAAATTAAGAATACGAAAAATGCCGACGGAGACTATTCGATCAACGCTGGCCGAGATAACATACCCACCAGAGGGTGATTGCAATGCAACAAACGTGAGCAACGCAGCGTGAAGCATCAGGCTCAACGAGACCCAGCCGGACAGTCGCAAAGCTAACTGCTACCGAACCGGACTTTGTTGGGCTGATGGATTCAATTCACCAGAGTTTGAGGCTTAGGCAGTTGTGAAGCGGCCTGCTAAGGTCGTTTGCCAAAAGACTTGAGTTTTTGAGTTTTTGCTGTTGACCATTTGGGTCAGTCGCAATAAATTCTCCGGTTTCCCAAATTGTTGGGGAATCGACCTCTTAGCCAACACACTACTGTTTTTATCGTGATTCTCGCGAAAGTGTGAGTGGCCTGAACAATCGCGGACAACTGTGTCTGCGTCTATCAAGAGGGTGTGTGGTAATTTTTGTTGAGGGACTCCCGAGTGGCTGCTGCAAAAGAAGTAATTCGTATTCGGATGGAAGCTTACGACCATTCGGCTTTGGATCAAAGCGCTCAGGAAATTGTGGAGACGGCGAAGCGGACTCACTCCGAAGTCCACGGTCCAATTCCACTGCCGACTCGAATTGAACGTTATACCGTTCTCTCTGGTCCGTTTGTCAACAAGAAGGCGCGTCAGCAGTTTGAGATTCGCACGCATAAGCGTTTGATTGATATTGTTGAGGCTACGGCGAAGACCATCGAAGCATTGAACAAGCTCAGTTTGCCGGGTGGTGTTGAGATTAAGATCAAGGCTTTGGTGAAGGGTTAGTTTGTTGAGGTTTTGTGTAGTCGGGGCGGCAGGCAGGCTTCGTGTGGAGTTCGTGTTGTCGGTGAAGTGGTGTTGGTGAAATAGGAAAATGGTTGAAAGTTTTGAGGAAAGCGGCCCGCAAATGTCGGTCTGGCTTCTTCAGGATGGTGCCAGTTGGAAATAGATAAGGCGAATAGTCATGACGAAAGGCATACTCGGTCGTAAGGTCGGGATGACTCAGGTTTTTGATCCTGAGACGGGAGTTGCGACGCCGGTAACGGTGATTGAGGCGGGGCCTTGTACTGTGCTTCAGCTTCGTACGCAGGAGAGGGATGGCTATTCTGCGGTTCAACTGGGGTTCTTGGATAAGAAGCGTCCTGTGGGCGGTCGCTCGCGGCAGTCTCAGGCTGCACGTTCTGAGCGCGGCCACGTGGCAGATATTAAAAGCAAGCGAAACAAGGCGCTGGTAGCTGCGGGGGTTGAGCTTCCGGCGAAGGCTGGTTGTGAACCGAAGCGGTTTGTGCGAGAGTTGCGCGGCGAGACTGATGGTTATGAGGTAGGGCAGAGTGTTGTTGTTGCGGACTTGGTTGAGGTTAAGCGTGTTGATGTTAGTGGGGTGAGTAAAGGACGCGGTTTTGCGGGTGTCATGAAGAGGCATAACTTCTCTGGTCAGCGTGCAAGTCACGGTGTCAAGAAGTGTCATCGTCATGCCGGTGGTACGGGCATGAGTGCGTGGCCGAGCCGTACTTTTAAAGGGAAGCGTATGGCTGGGCAGTACGGGAGTTCTAAGGTTACCGCTCGGAATTTGGGACTTCATCGCGTTGATGGGGAGAACAACTTGCTGTTGGTGGAGGGGGCTGTTCCGGGGCCGAATGGCGGGATGTTGGTGATACGTGAGACCAATATGAAGAAGTAGGTGCTGTTGCGTCCGGCGGTTTTCGATTATTTGTAGCGGTTCAGTGCGTCGCTCGGAGTGTGGTGTCGGGCTTTGGGGATACAAAACGTTTATTAGGTAGAAGTCATGGCGAATTTGCCGGTGTTTGATATTAGTGGAAAAGAGGTCGGGAAGTACGAAATCGACCCGTCGGCAATTGCCGCTACGATCAATAAGCAGTTGTTGCACGATGTGGTTTTGATGTATCAAGCCAGTAGGCGGCAGGGTTCTCACAAGACCAAGAGTCGCGCAATGGTGGCGGGGAATAAGAAGAAAATGTACCGGCAAAAGGGTACTGGAAATGCCCGTGCAGGTTCGCGCCGCTCGAACATTAGGCGGGGCGGCGGCCATGCGTTCGCGAGGGATAATCGAGACTATTCGTATCGGCTGCCTCGTAAGGCTGTTCGCGCTGCAACTAAGATGGCATTGGCGGGTAAGATTCAGGACGATCAAGTCTTGGTTGTTGACGGTTTGAGGATGGACTCGCCGAAAACTTCTGTGGTGGCTTCCATGCTGAAGGGGATGGGGTTGGCTGGGAAGACTGCCTTGATTGCTACTGATGGGCTGTCGCCAGCGGTTTACAAGAGTGCTAGGAACGTTAGTGGTGTTTCGGTGATGCCTGCGTCGGATCTTAATGCTTTGGCATTGCTGGCTCCGCAAAGGGTGGTCGTTGATAAGGCGGCTCTGGACAAAATAAAAGATAGCGATTCCTAGTTTGTTGCGTGGTTTTCGGCCGGGGAGTTGGTCGAACCGTCAGTATGTAAAAAGTGTTGGAGTTGAGCTGTGGGTAAAGTGATAACAAAGCATAATCGAAAGCCTGCTCCCGAGCGGACGTTGAAGCTTGAGCCTCATCAAGTTGTCATCAAGCCGCTTGTAACCGAGAAGGGGATGTACCAGTTCGCAGAGCTGAATCAGTATACGTTTAAGGTGAATCCGCTTGCGACAAAGACTGAGATTAAATCCGCAATCGAACGGCTTTTTGAGGTGAGGGTCGTTGGCCTTTCGACTCAGATCCGGAAAGGTAAGACGCGTCGCTCCCGATTCAAACTGGGGCGTACGCAGGACACTAAGATGGCAATTGTGCGGTTGGCTGATGATGATCGGATTGAGTTGTTTTGATGCCGGGTTCACGTCGCAGTTCTTGGCGGTTCTGCGGTTGGTTTGGGGTGTTGTGGTTAGGGCTACGGAATAATCTAAGAGTTATAAAGAACACATGGGCATTAGAAAATACAAACCGACATCGCCGGGTCGACGGGACGCCAGCGTAAGCGATTTTGCCGAGTTGACTAAGGGTGCTAAGCCTGAGAGGTCACTTCTACGGCCGATTAAGAAAAATGCAGGGCGTAACAATCAGGGGAAGATCACTTGTCGGCATCGTGGCGGCGGTCACAAGCGGCTCTATCGTGTGATCGACTTTAAGCGTAACAAGGATGGTGTGTCGGCGTTGGTTGACTCAATTCAGTACGATCCGAACCGAAGTGCGCGTATCGCTTTGTTGAAGTACGTAGATGGAGAAAAGCGATATATCATCGCACCAGAGGCGTTAAAGGCTGGTATGACGGTTGAAAGTGGGCCGGATGTTCCGCCAAATCCCGGCAATTGTCTGCCGCTGAAGAACATTCCGTTGGCGACTGTTATTCACAACGTAGAGATGCGGCCCGGACAAGGTGCTGTTCTCTGTCGAAGTGCGGGGACCAACGCTGTGCTGATGGCTCGCGAGGCAAAGTGGGCTCAAATTTCCCTGCCGAGCGGGGAGATCCGTCGTATTCCTTCGGCGTGTCGCGCCGTGATCGGGAAGGTTGGGAACAGTGAGCATAGCTCTGTAGTTTTAGGGAAGGCTGGGCGTAGCCGTTGGTTGGGGCGACGTCCGACTGTTCGGGGCTCTGCGATGAATCCCATTGATCACCCGCATGGTGGCGGTGAGGGGCGTACTAAGGGTGGTCGTCATCCGGTCAGCCCCTCTGGTGTGCCAGCCAAGGGGGGGCGCACGCGTAAGCGAGCCAAGGCTTCAAACGCGGCGATTGTGCGCCGCCGCAAGTCGAAGCGTTATGGTCAGTTGAAAGTTTCGAAATAATATTGTTGCTGCTTTCGCGGCCAAGAATTGAATCATTATGAGTAGATCACAGAAAAAAGGACCGTTCGTCGATGAAAAGCTCTTCGCGAAGGTAGAGAAGGCGATGGAGTCGGGTAACCGCGAGCCGATAAAAACTTGGGCGCGTTCTTGCACGGTAGTTCCCGAGTTCATTGGCTATACATTTATGGTCCACAATGGACGTCAGCACGTTAAGGTTCAGATAACCGAAGACATGGTCGGTCACAAGTTGGGCGAATTTGCGCCGACTCGTACGTTCCGGGGGCACATCGGGAAAAAGGGTAAGTAGTATGTTATTTCAATCAAAGCATCGTTACGCAAGGATTAGCCCACGTAAGGTTCGGCCATTGGCGGATATGGTTCGTGGGAAGTATGTTGACGAGGCGTTGGATATCCTTAGGTTCCAGCCTCAGCGTGGAGCCCGGATGTTGGAAAAGGTAATTAAAACAGCTCTAGCGAACGCCCAAGATCCTGGGCAAAACCCTGGGCAGATTGTTCAAGAGCACGCACTTTTTGTTTCGGAGGCTTGTGTTGACGGCGGGCCAATGTTCAAGCGAATGCAGCCTCGAGCACGGGGGATGTCAATGGTTATTCTCAAACGTATGTCTCACATTCGTGTGACGCTAGAGTCAGTTGAGTAACTTCAAGTTTTAAGAATCACTCACTTAAACAAGCGGCGGCGTGTTGGCTGCAATGTGAACCGCATTTCGGTTTAAAATTTGTCAGGAAAAGTTATGGGTCAAAAAGTAAATCCGATTGCATTTCGCACTGGTGTAATGGAAACATGGCGAAGCCGTTGGTATGCACCAAAAAATGAGTTCGCAACCTTCTTGGTTGAAGACCACAAGATTCGTAACTTCGTTAAGAAGCACCCGACGCAGAATTATAAGGCTGCCGGCATCGATAAGATCGAGATAGAGCGAACACGTGAAGAGGTTAAGGTCACTTTGTTTGTGGCTCGTCCGGGCATCATTATTGGGAAAAAGGGACAGGAAGTCGAGCGACTCCAGAACGAGATTCAGAATCTCGTTAAGCGGAAAATCAATTTGAAGATAGAGGAGATTTCCCGACCGGATATGCAGGCTCAGCTGGTTGCCGAAAAGGTTGCCGAACAACTGATGCGTCGTTCCAGTTTTAGGCGGACGATGAAGCGTGCGTCCGAGGAAACAATGGACGCTGGCGCAAAGGGTATAAAGATTCAATTGGCTGGTCGTCTTGGTGGTGCTGAGATGGCTCGTCGCGAAAAGCAGATTAGTGGCTCGATTCCTTTGAGTACGCTCCGGGCGAAAATTAGTTTCGGCAAAACCGAAGCTCTGACGCCACAAGGGCATATCGGGGTTCAAGTCTGGATTAACCAAGGTAATTACGGAGACGAAGACAATGGCGCTGATGCCAAAACGGGTCAAGCATCGAAAGGTCCAAAGAGGTCATATAAAAGGTAATGCGACTCGCGGCAACAGAGTTGTCTTTGGAGATTTCGGATTACAGGCCTTGGAGCCAGGTTG
>CALDYR010000136.1 GCA_937944405.1 uncultured Pirellulaceae bacterium | reverse complement strand
TCAGTCGGGCTGACTGGATTTGAACCAGCGACCTCTACACCCCCAGTGTAGCGCGCTACCAACTGCGCTACAGCCCGCAGTCAATTTCCACATATTACTGAGTTTCTCGCCGGCTATCAACGGGCTATTTGAGCAGTTCTTCTGAGAATTTAATGCCGCAAGTCGGGCCAACGTTTTGCCTTCTTCAAAGCCGCTAACGAAACTCCAACCAGTCCCCCCCCTCAATGTGCCCCGAACCAAATCAGAATTCTCGCGAATCCCGATGCGATTTCGAGCTCCCATCGAATTTTCAGAAGAGCCATCCGTCTAAGAAACATCCCGCCAAAGTTCCAAAAACGTTGCCCAAGCATTTCCGCCTTCCCCCGCCAAAAACGTCGTCAATGAAAGAGGTTCCCAACCCAAAAAACATCCCCCATGAGGTTCACAGGGTAAAAATGTCAAGGCCCATTAGGCAGGCTGTCTAAAACTGTCCCCCCCATTAACCACAACCAACAACGGTATCACGCTCGCTCGCCTCAAAAGAGTTTGGGCAACCGTTGATCCTCCGCTTGCGTCCGATTGCGTTGGAAAACGAAACGATAAAACCGCTGTAAACTTAAAGTCGGACGTTGCCGTTATTATTGACGCTGCAAACCATCAGCGCATCCCGATCGAGGCCGAGCAACTACACAAACACACACACCAAAAAGCAACGATCGGTGGGTGACGACGGGAACGTCAAATTCAAAATTCACACCAACAGTATTTCAACCCACTCCCGAATAACGGATCACAGATAAAACCCCCTGCCCGCTTGCCGCATCGCATTATTTAGTTAAAAAAGGAAACTTGTGGGTCAACGCCGTCAGAAGCGGGGTGAGAAATGGCATTTGCCCCGCAAATTAACGGGTATTTCCGGCCTAGCCACCGATGGATTTGCAGTCCGATTTCGACTGTTTAAATTCGACCGCTATTTGGCCTGAGAAACTGTTGGCATTGGTCGCGAACGCCGTTTCAAAAATGGTGGCGTTCACCGAGAAGTGTCTAAAAAGACGGTTTTAACAGGGCCACAGGGCGAGTGTTGGCGTTTCCAATTCGCCACCGATGCTGGTTCCGCTGGAACCAAACGACCGAAGACCAAACGACCGAAGACCGATTGACTGTCCATGATAGACGTACACGCATTGACCAAGGCCTTCGAAGTCAATGGGCAAAGCGTTATGGCGGTCGACGACGTGAGCTTCAAAGTTGACCCGGGAATGGTTTTTGGATTACTGGGGCCCAACGGCGCCGGTAAGACGACAACGATGCGGATGATACTAGGGTTACTCCGCCCTGATTCAGGTTATTCGGAAATCGACGGGGTGCGATCAGACGAGGACGCCGATGGGGTCAAGCGTCAAGTGGGCTTTGTATCGGCTGCTGCGGGCGTCTATCAATGGTTGACCGCCCGTGAAATGCTCAGCTTCTTCGGCGACATTTACGGCATTTCCCCAGACCAATCGGACTCTCAAGTAGCCGAACTTTCAGACCTGCTGGACTTCGGGAAAATTTTGGACCAACGATGCACCACGCTCAGCACCGGCGAAAAACAACGCATCAACCTTGCTCGTGCGTTGATGCACGACCCACCGGTGATGATCCTCGACGAACCCACCTTGGGTTTAGACGTTGTCGGCAGCCAAGTAATTTTCAACTACATCGAACTGTTGCGTGAACGAGGCAAAGCGATCGTCTTGTGTACTCATCGTCTCGAACAGGCCCAGCGTGTCTGCAATCGCTTTGGCATGTTGCATCGTGGCAAAATGATTCGTGAGGGAAGTTTGGGCGACCTTCAACAGCAAACAGGACGGGATGATCTTGTGGAAATGTTCGTCGACTTAATCGCCCCGATCAAAATTGGCGATGTTACGAACGAGGAAATCTCGTGAACGACACAACTCCTCCAATCCCCGCCAACCGCCGTTTGCCCCACTCCCGATTTAGCTGGGGCCGACTGAAGCGTCTGGCAACCAAAGAGCTCCGTGAAACGCTGCGTGACCGTCGCACAATCATCACGCTGATCTTGATGCCGTTGCTGGTCTATCCCATCCTCAGCCTTGTTTTTCGTACCGTGTTAATGTCTTCGCTGCAAAACGCTGGGGGCGCGAAACCGGTCGTCCTTACGATACTGGTGCAGAGTAATAAGTCGGATCAGTACAACTCAGGATTTATCAGCGCGCTACGACGGCGTGTCGCCGTTTTTGAAAGGGAGTCAGAATCGGTAGGCAATACTGATTCTAGTGCTGATTCTGAAGCTAAGACGACACCACCATTGTTGTCCGAAACTAGGTTTGCGCCTTTTGTGGAACATCAGTGGTTGATTGCCGACGGTTCAGATTTGCCAGCGTTAAAAAAAGGCGTGCTCAATTCTGACGTTTCTTTAGGTGTGAGATTTGATTTTCCTCGATCCCCAACGGACGACCGGTGGTACCAAGGAGCCGTCACGATCGTGCAACCCAATTCAGAATTGGGCGACAAAACAGCGGCCTATTTTCGCTCACAGATCGAAGGCATCAACCTCCGAGAGGTCTCGGCGATGTTGAAAGAAAACGGTTTGCCAGACACGCAACCGATCACTATCAACCCCATCGTTATTGCAAAAGACGCAAACGCGCCGCCGTCAACCAAGGCATTTTCTCTAGCTTCGTTGATTCCATTGATCCTTGTGCTGATGACGGTGACGGGCGCTGTTTATCCGGCGATTGACCTCACCGCTGGCGAACGTGAACGCGGGACGCTAGAAACATTGATGGCCGCCCCGGTGCCGCGGCTGAGCATTCTGTTAGCCAAATTCTTTGCGGTGTGGACGGTCGCCATCTTTACGGCCCTATTGAATTTAATTGGCATGGCAATCACCATTTGGACGTTTCAGTTCGAAGCGATTCTTTTGGGTGACGGCGGTTTTAGTTTGCCCGTCATTTTAAAGATCTTTGGTTTATTGATTTTATTCGCTGCGTTTTTCTCCGCGGTGTTGTTGGCGGTTACCAGTTTTGCCCGATCCTTCAAAGAGGCCCAAGCTTATTTGATTCCGATCATTCTGTTGTCCATGGGACCTGGTCTGTTGGCAATGAATCCCAGCCTGACGCTTAATGGCGTTTGGGCAATCGTGCCAATGGTCAACGTTTTGCTCTTGGGCCGAGACGTGATCAGCCAGCAGGTCGAATTGCCGCCGGCGATTTTCGCGGTAGCTTCGACGATTCTATACGCCCTGTGCGCTATCCGATTTGCGGCTCAGCGATTCGGTGCTGATAACATTCTCTATGCCAACCAAGGCAGCCTAAGTGACTTAATCGCGCGGCCGACGATGGCAAAAGATTTCTTTTCCCGACCGGCGGCAACGTTCGCGTTATTATTACTTTTCCCGTTAAATCTGGTCGCAATCGGAGCGTTGGGACGACTGGCCAATTCAATGGCTGATCAGTACACGCCATTGGTTGTGGTGATGGCAGCATTTACGATTCTCTCGTTCTTCGTGCTCCCCTCTTTTGCCGGATGGCATCAGCGCGTGCGGTTTGGAACAGCGTTTGCGTCGCGGTTGCCGAAGTTTAAGTTTTTTATTCCGGCCATCGTTTTGGGGGTATCTATGTGGCCGCTGCTGGCGACGCTGGTCGATGGTTGGTATGAACTGACCGGACTGCTGGTAGGCGAAGAAGCCGCACAAACCCGCCAAGCCACATTAGTCAAACTGACTCAGGGGCAAGTCGAAAAGTTTCGGCAGTTACCCCCCTTCGTCGTGCTGCTTGCGTTCTCCATTGTCCCTGCGTTTTGCGAAGAGTGGTTTTTTCGCGGAATGGTGATGCAGACGTGGTTGAAGCACAATCCCCAACGGTCGCCTTGGAGAGCAATCTTATTTTCAGCGGCGATGTTTGGTTTCTTTCATGTTTTGTCCAACAGCGCAATTTCATTGGACCGATTATTTCCGACAACGTCGATGGGGGTCCTGCTGGGCTATGTCTGCTACCGATCTGGGTCAATCTGGCCGAGCACCGTTTTGCATGCGTTTCACAATGGCTGCTTGGTGTTTTTAGGTTACTACGAACAAGAACTAAGCCGGTTGCCGTGGTTTCCCGCCGAAGGCGAATCGGTGCCGATGACTTGGACCGGCCCAGCATTACTGGTCTGCGTGATCGCAGTTTTCTTGTTCGCGCTCATGAAACCGGATGTCTCTGCGCACGACGCCGACGAAGTTCGTAAAGTTTTCTAAACGGGCAAGTGCTAACAGGCCCCGCCAACTCCTCCAACTGAGTTGATCTTATTAAAAATCCCGCAGCACTCACCGAAAACATCAGGTATGGAAACTTGTTATTTGAGTGTGATTTATGCCCGCCCCCGTGGTTGCTTCTCTTCAAATGACCTGTCCCAGTTACTTCGGCGGCAGTTTCAGAGGCGGTGTGGGTGGGGCTTCCCGATCAGACGCGCGAGATCTGCAACGCGCAATCTTCCTGAAAGCGATTCAGCCAACGTCGATTCCAACCGAGCTCCCTTTGCTGCAGAGCTTAGACTTGCCATGGCCTAAATTCTGGCTAATCCCACTACGTGAAAATCCATCGACGTTTCGAGAACCTGCCACTGGCCAATTTCCGCAAAGCACCTGGGCGTCGCAAACATCTCCTCATTTTATACCCCGTTCATTGTATTTCGGTCGGTTTTGGAGAATTTGGCCAGCGCTTCCGCCGATCGAAAAACTTCTCTATAATGAATTGCCGGCATTTGTGCCTAATTTCCGTCTTTATCCCAATCATCGCTTCGGGTGTCTAACCAACGTGACCACGCAAACCGTTGATCCGGAGAAATGGCTGCTTAATTTTGGCTTAACCGCCTTTCGTCCCGGCCAACGAGCGGTAATCGACGCCATCATCGGTGGTAAAGACACGCTGTGCATCATGCCCACCGGCGGCGGAAAAAGCCTCTGCTACCAGCTTCCGTCGATCGCCCGGGCGGGGCTCACGATTGTGATATCACCACTGATCGCGCTGATGCAGGACCAAGTCGATGGGCTCAATCGCAACGGCATTCCCGCCACTTTCATCAACAGCAGCCTTGCCCCGGCGGAACAACAATCGCGTATCGGCGGCATGATCAAGGGTGACTACAAATTAGTTTATATCGCCCCCGAACGTCTGCGTAGCAACAGTTTTATGCGGGCGGTGAACAAGGTCGACATTCAACTTTTGGCCGTCGACGAAGCACACTGCATCAGTCAGTGGGGGCATGACTTTCGCCCCGATTACGCTCGTTTGGGGAAATTCAGACAGATGATCGGCAACCCACAGACGGTTGCTCTAACCGCGACGGCGACCAAGATCGTTCAAGACGACATCGGTAAAATCTTGAAGTTGGAAGACCCTGCGATTTTTGTCACTGGGTTTGCTCGATCAAATCTCTTTTTAACCGTCGATACGCCCAACGGGAATTTCGAGAAAGATGAAAAACTGATCGACTTCCTCGACGGACATCCCGGTTGCGGCATCGTTTATGCGTCTACCCGGAAGAACTGCGAACATCTTGTCGAGCTTTTAAGCGAAAGGATCAGTCGATCGGTCGCCTACTACCATGGCGGCCTTCCTTCGGACCAGCGACGCAAGGTCCAAGAGAAATTCATGACCAGCGAAACCGAAATCATTGTCGCCACCAATGCTTTTGGGATGGGCATCGACAAAAGTGATTTACGGTTCGTTGTTCACTACAATCTTCCCGGTAGTATCGAAGCATACTATCAAGAGGCAGGTCGGGCAGGGCGTGACGGCAAGCCCTCCGAATGCCTGATGTTGTTCTCTTATCAAGACCGGTTCATCCAAGAATTTTTTATCGAGAACAGTTACCCATCGCGCGAAACGATTAAGGAAGTTTACGACTACCTGCGTTCGATTCCCCAGAACCCTATTGAAATGACGTTGCAGGAGATTAAAGACGAACTTGATCTGTCGACGGGAACTTCGGGGATTGCAACGTGCGAAAACCTGCTTGAGAAAGCCGGCGCAATCGAACGATTGGACTCCAAACAAAACGCCGCCGCGATTCGCATCGATTCACAGTTGGCAACCCTGATCGATTTGCTTCCGCGCGAGGCGACCGTACAACGGTTTGTGATGCGGGAGTTGGAAAACATCGTGGGTGATTTCCGTGGGGAATTAGTCATGTTTCAACCACCGCGATTGGCGAAGCGTTTGGAAATGAAATGGGAATCGGTTAACCGCGCGATTCGCGAAATCATGAAACTTGATGCGGTAACTTACGTGCCGCCATTCCGGGGGCGCGCGATCCATCTGAAGACCCGTGAAAAGGCTTTCGCTGAACTGGACATCGATTTTCAAGAGCTCGGTCGGCGTCAGGCGGCGGAGCTTCAAAAGCTCCAATCAGTGATCCAACTTTCGACCACCAAACGCTGCCGACAGCTTGAAATTCTAGAATACTTTGGGGACCCTGACCGGCGGCGGTGCGGCAACTGCGATAACTGCGGCACCGCGATCAGCCTTGACGTTACCGCCGAACGTTCATCCACCGCTGATGCTTGTTTGTATGCCGTTCAGGTCGCTCTGAGCGGTATTGCACGCACCCACGGGCGGTTGGGAAAAACAATTATTGCCTCGATGTTAAAAGGATCCACTTCCAAAAAGGTCAGCGGACTGGGCCTACACCGATTAAGCACGTTTGGATTGTTGAAACCGCTGAGACAATCAGACATTGTGAGCCTGTTGGAGTTCTCGGTTTCGGCAGGGTTCGTTGAACAAGTTGAAACGACGAAATTTCGTCCAACCCTACGTCTATCGCCTTCTGGAGCGAGTCTTCTGTCCGGCGAAAATTACGTCGACCTCAGCAAGAATCTCCCGCCGGAGTTGGTCGAGATTTTGAAAAGTCGGTTGAGCGGAAACACTCCCTTCCTCTCCCCCGTTACAGACGGCAAGGCCGAAGGGCCCTTGGATGACGCCCCATTGCCTGAGCAGGCAATTCCGGTTGAATCAGAATCATCGGACGGAACGATCTCCGACGATGATCGCTTGAACCAACAAGCCGAAGAACATTTCGAAAACGAAGCCTTGGAAGAAGACGCGTTCGTTGGCAGCGCACTGGAAGACGGCGGCGCCCAAGACGATAGTTCTGACGTTGGCGATTTACCAGACGAAGATTCGCCAGACAGCCGTTTGCGTAACAACGAACCACGAGATTGCAACGGCGTCCCCGGCGCCAACCAATCCAGTACATCACCGACTGCGGTTCCATCAGTGCGACAGTCACGCTTGTCACCAATAACCGAACTTCCAGCGGCCGATCAAATAAAACCGTCTTATTATTGGACTTGGCGGTTGCTCAAAGAGGGGTACCAGCGGCAACACGTCCAACAAATTCGCAGTCTGGATACCGCGACTATTTTTTCACACGCGATCCGTGCTGCCGAAGAAGGCATGGATTCACAGCCGCTATGGCTGCTGAGCTCGGCAAAAATCGAGATGCTGGAACAATATATTCAGTCGCAAACGCCGAATGTTTCACATGAAGACCCTACGCCGCAAATGTTGGCAGGCTTGCCGGACAATCTGCGCATCGAAGAGTTGTTGTATTATTTTAAATCCACTTAGATTCGTTTGGCATGAGGATATTCTGCGGTTATCCCGTTGGAAAAACCCGACAAATTATCAATCTGCAAATTTTTGCCCCGACACACAGTATTTTCCGCAACAGTCGACATTACGAAAAAAGGCAAAGTCGTTTACAATCGGCAATTCGCCTGATATTCGTCGATGATCAGGCCCAGTGGGCGAACGTCAATCAGAGCATGGTATTGCTTTGAACAGTAATATGGCTCTTCCCAGATTTTAGCGGCAAGCTCCGAAATCGTAGTGGGATTGGCCAGAATTTCCGATGGCTGTGTGTAAGGGAATTCGGGCGAATTCCACTACATTCACTGGAAAAGGCAACCTTCAGCCGCACTCGGTGCAACAAAGTTCCGGGAAGAACCAACAATAGAGGGCTGGTCACAACGAGCCCTTATGAGGAATTCAATGGACGATAATCAATCCAAAAATCACGACGGTCAGGAAAAAAAGGCACGACCGCCAAGGGTTTGGAATGCGTGGGTGGTGCTGCTGGTGGTGACCGCTGTGATGATGGCTGCCTTTATGATGTTCAGCCCGAACCGCTCGAAAATCAGTTATTCATATTTCCAAAATTTGATCCAAGGAAAAGATCTCTACGGCGTCCAAAAAGAGGACGAAGGCGGTTCCCCGATCCCGACCAATATCGAAGAGGTCGAACTGATCGACTTTACCGCACATGGTCGTTTTGTCGATCCGCCGCGTCCTGAACCGCTGCGGGGTGAGGATGGCAATCTAATCCCGACCAAAGAAGGCGCCAAATTAGAAAAAGAATTCACCGTTGAACTGCCGCGGAACCAGGAAACCGTCGACCGTTTGATCAAAACGTTAATCGACAAAGGTATCAACGTGCGGGTCAATCCGCAAAACGATTGGCTTGGCACCTATGCATCGCTGCTGATGTTTGCCCTGATGGCGGGGCTGTTGTTTATGATCTTTTTTGCACGCCGATCGCAAAACCCAATGATGGGCGGCGGAGGGTTTTTGTCAAATTTTGCGAAAAGTCCTGCTAAAAAATATGAGGCCAATGACCGACCGGTAACCTTCAAAGACGTCGCTGGATTGGAAAGCGTGAAAGCCGATCTCATGGAGATCGTCGAGTACCTGCAAGACCCAACAAAGTTCCAGCGGCTTGGCGGACGGGTTCCCAAGGGCGTACTGCTCAACGGATCTCCCGGAACCGGCAAAACACTATTAGCCCGCGCCGTCGCCGGGGAGGCTGACGTCCCTTACTTCAGCGTCAACGGCAGCGAATTTATCCAGATGTTTGTCGGCGTCGGTGCCAGCCGCGTCCGGGATCTTTTTGCAACCGCCAAAGCACAATCACCGGCCATCATCTTCATCGACGAAATCGACGCCGTCGGTCGGCAGCGCGGTGCAGGATTAGGCGGCGGGCACGACGAACGTGAACAAACCCTTAACCAGATCCTTGGGGAAATGGATGGTTTCGATAAAACGGATTCTGTCATTATCTTGGCCGCCACCAACCGTCCCGATATTCTTGATCCCGCTTTGTTGCGGCCGGGCCGATTCGATCGGCACGTGACTGTTTCTCGTCCGACCAAAAAAGGTCGCCACGAGATCTTTAAGGTCCATGTGCGGGAGGTGCCGTTGGGCCCCGACGTTGATTTGGACATCATGGCCCAAGCGACCGCAGGTATGACTGGAGCCGACATTCAGAACTTAGTCAATGAAGCCGCGTTATGGGCAGGCCGACACGATAAAACACAGGTGGAAATGAGCGATTTTTACTTCGCTCATGACAAAGTCCTGATGGGGGCGGCACGCGAAGAAGTTTTGACCCACAAAGAAAAGGAACGCACCGCCTATCACGAATCGGGCCACACCTTGGCCGCCTGGTACCAAGAATTATCCCCGCCGGTCCACAAGGTCACCATCATTCCACGAGGCCGCGCGTTGGGTGTGACGCAAATCGTTCCCGACGAAGACCGCGTAAGCATGGCGCGGCAAGAACTGAACGAGCATTTAGTGATGCTGATGGCGGGGCGGGCCGCTGAATGGATCATCTACAAAGAGATGACCGTCGGTGCGGAAAATGACCTAGAACGCGCCACCTCCATGGCCCGAAGAATGGTCACGCACTGGGGAATGAGCCCGAAACTGGGACCGGTCAGTTACAAAATGAGCGACGAAGACCCTTTTTTGGGTCGTGAAATGCATAAAAGCCGGCAGTTCAGCGAACACACGATGGAAGTCATCGACGAAGAGGTTCATAAAATTCTCAATAAGGCTGCCAGCGATGCCAACGCCCTGTTGATTAAGCATCGGCAAGAACTGGAAACCTTGACAGCAGCACTTTTAGAAACAGAGGAACTCGACCGTAAAGAGATCGCGGAATTGATCGGACCTTCAATCCATCAACAGCGCAAAGAGAATAAAGCGGAACGCATCGTTAAACATGCTGAAGCAGAAGTGCATTCCAACGGCCAAGCCAAAGAACATGACAACACAGGCGACGCCGGCGATCCAAAGTCAGAGGAAAACTTAACTTAAATAGACTGAATCGCAGCGGTGTGCACCGAGAACTTGCAGGGCAACGGTACCCTGTGTGTGTACCTCAAGTTTAACTGATCGGAGCGCACCATTGGTTGATCGACTAAAAAATGTTTTCCTGCGACTGTTTGCATTTCCTGTAGCAGTCGGATGGTTGGTTTATTCGCCTTTCGCTCAATCTTGTTTACTGGGCCAAGAAACAGGAGTGGTGACACTCAAAGTCGTTCGAGACGGTAAAACGTTTTATGGAAAACCACTGGCTACTGATGGAAAGAAGTTGGCAGTAGTCCGGTGGGATGGACGGCTTACGACGTTTCCGGCCAACGAAAAAGCGGCTAAGATTTCGGTTTACCAAAAAGGTTTCCAGCCTTACAGCACTTCTGAACTACAGTCTAGGTTGCAAAAACACTTTGGCAAACGTTACGACATCTCTACCACCGACCATTTCGTCGTGATTCATCCCAACAATGGCGGCGATGGAGAAAAATACTGGGCGCAGCCGTTCGAACAGTTTTATATTCGTCTACGAAACTATTTCAACGCTCACGGATTCAAAACGAAAGCCCCAGAATTCCCAATGGTGGCAATCGTGCTGCGAAGCCGAAGTGAGTTCGATCGTAAACTGGACGCCGAAGCCGAATACAGCAAAAACGTAGTCGGATACTACTCGCGCACCACCAATCGAATTACCACCTACGACCCCACCCGCGCTTCGTTGAAGATTCAGCACGAGAACCCCGATTATAACTGGCTGTTGTCGTCTTCGACCATCATCCACGAAACGGCTCATCAGGTCGCGTTTAATTGTGGTATCCATAATCGATTCAGCACGGTACCGAAATGGACCTCCGAAGGGTTGGCGATGCTTTGCGAAACCCCCGGTATCTATAATTATAAAAATTCGCCCGGAATCAGCAGCCGCATCAACAGCGCTCGGCTGAAGTCCCTTCGCCGGTTTACCAATGCAGGTAAGACTAAAGGAAAACTATTGGCGTTGATTGAAGACGACCGCCTGTTTGAAACCAACCCTGAGATGGCCTACGCAATTTCATGGGGCATTAGTTTTTACTTAAATGAGAATCGGCAGCGCGAGTATATGAGCTATTTGAAGCGCGATGCCAAACGCGGAAGCTTCCGGTCCCACAACCATTTGGATCGGGTTGGCTTTTTCATTGACCATTTCGGAAAAGACATCGCCGCGCTAGAGAGTCAAATGAACATTTTTATCGGCGCATTAAAACCGTAGACTCTTTTCCTTCGACCGCCTGTTGATCGATACGCGCTAATTGGCGTGAATGAAACTCACAAGCAATTCCATCGCTTCGGTCTCGCGCGGTCCGGCTGTTTTATCGACGATCGTTTGTAGACGTGCTAGAGAATCTGCAATTTCATTCTTGGGTAGGAAATCAATTCTCGTTGCGAGGATCGCCGCTTCGATAACAGCGTGTTTAGCCCGATTGAAGCCCCAAAAATCACGCAGTCGACCGCTTTTTACGGTTGAGCAATTAAGGCTCATCCGGGCGTTGGTTTGATCGATGAAATCAACTCGGAATTCATAAAAACGACAGGCTTCGGTCAAGATTCGACCGTCAACCTTTTCCGCGGCGCGGGTTGGGGCATTCGTTGGTTTGTCGCCGATCGCTGAACGCGCGAACATCAATACGTCATCGGTGACATGCATCACACCTGTTCTTGCTCGTTTTAAATTTGCGCAGGTCGTAGAAGTGTCAAACGGTCGCAACGTAAACTGGCTAAGGTCCGCACTGACCGTTGGCCCCATCGGTGAAATGTTCAAACTGCCGTCTTGATTGACCGTGGTAACGATGGCTTCCAATATCATCTGATTTTTCTCTCATCGACTTCGATTTTGCTCAACCGTAAAAAATTAGCTAACAACTGGTATCCATTTGAAGTCAAAATCGATTCGGGGTGAAACTGCACTCCAACCACCAGCGCCGATTCATGTTCGACCGCCATAATCGTTCCACTGGTATCGGTCGCGGTGATTTTTAAACAATTCGGCAGGCTCATTTTTTCGGCGACCAAAGAATGGTAGCGCCCAACGTTAAAGGGGCTAGGAATGCCGTCGAAAAGTTTGGTTGCTTGGTGGTTCACGTTGCTGCGGCGTCCGTGCATCGGACCGCCGGATCGGATGATGCGTCCTCCTAACGCCCGGACGATCGCTTGATGTCCCAGACAAACGCCGAGAATCGGGAACTCACCGGTCAGTTCTGCCACAATCGCTAGAGACGCACCGGCTTGGTCGGGCGCGCCGGGGCCTGGGGAAATCACAATCGCATCAGGATCTAGACCACGAATTTGGGCAACCGATATTTCATCGTTGCGATAAACCTCAGTGGACTGGCCCAACTGCCGAAAATACCTGGCAAGGTTATGAACAAAACTGTCGTAGTTGTCGAGGACCAAGATCATGTTTATTGTTGCTGTTGCTGTTGCTGTTGTGCGGACTTGACTTCGGTGGAACCGGCGGCAACGGCGCGCAACAATCCCGCCGCTTTGGCCCACGTTTCGTCATACTCTTGTTTGGGATTGGATTGGCTGACGATACCACCGCCAACGGGAATCTGCCACCAACCTCGTTGCGCGGTAACGGTACGAATCAAGATGTTGAGGTCGGCGTTGCCGTCAAACCCCAAATACCCCAGCGAACCGCAGTAAGCGCCTCGGCTGTCGGGTTCTAGTTCTGCAATAATCTCCATCGCACGCACCTTGGGAGCTCCGGTAATCGAACCGCCGGGAAAGATCGCGGCCAACAGATCGGTGAGACCACAATCGGGGCTCAATTGCCCTTCGACCGACGAAACCAAGTGCATCACGCTGGCGTACTCTTCGAGCTCACACAGTTGCGGAACGACCACTGAATCGTTAGTACAGACACGCGAAAAATCGTTTCGCATTAGATCTACGATCATCGTATTTTCGGCGATATCTTTTTCGCTATTGGCCAATTTCTCTCGCGCCCAGATATCGACCATCGGTTGCCCAGTACGGGGCCGAGTCCCTTTGATTGGCCGGGTTTCGATGCGGCCTTGATTCACTGACACCAAACGTTCGGGAGATGAGCTGATGATTTGTGTTCGGTGGAATCCGCTGACCTCGAAGTCAAAATAAGCACTAAAAGGTGCCGGATTGGATGCTTTTAGATGCAAGTAAAGTTCAATCGCATCGCAGTTCGCGGCGATGCGAAGCTGCTGGGCCAGATTGATTTGGAAGACATCGCCAGCGTAGATGTAGTCTACACATTTTTGCACGGTCGATTGGAAACCGTCAGCACTGAAATTGCTGGTTAAACCGGCGGGCCCGGCAACAGAATATCGAAACGAAGAACTCTCCAGTGATTCCGGTTGGCAAAGGATCGGTTCGGCCCGCCTGTTGCCGCCGCTGGATTGCAACAGTTGCAGGAAAAAGTCGGCTCGCTGCTGAGCGCGCTCAAGGCGTCGTTGGGGAGCCGTTTCTGGAAACCCCTGAGACACAACCCATGCCTTATTAGTTTGGTGGTCCCACGCGATGACCGTATCGTAAACCCCGGCGACAATTGTAGGAATTGGAAATGTCTCGAACTTGGCCGCCGGAATCGATTCAAACGCACGGTTCAAGTCGTAGCTGAACAATCCCGCCACTCCGCCTTGCATTGGCGGCAAATCGGGCTGGGCTTCGGTGCGGAACGATTGCAAAAAGGACTTAATTTTCTTCAGAGGGTTTTCTTCGGGAGTCGCCAAGACCACCCAATCAAACGGATCCGCCATCAAGAACGAATAGCGCCCCAGCGGTTGGCCTTTTGCGGTATCGATCTGCCGCGCACTATGCAGCAGCAACACTCCCGGCAACCGGCGCACCGCGTGGAGCGCGTCAGCGACCGCGGGGATCGTTTTCAATTGATGGGCGACGGGTTTCATGAAGGGGCTTAAACGTCAAATAAATTCGTTGCTGGGGTTTCTTCTTTGTGTTTATCGGGGGGATCGCTCTCGGGCCTGTTGGAATTTTCTCCCGGTCCGCTTTATGAACTGCAAAGTCGTAGGGGGGATTTTAGCGGCAATTTTCGAAATCGAAGTGGGATTAGCCAGAATTCCCGATGGCTGTGTTTATCGATATTTGGGCCAATCCCGCCATACCCACTGGAAAAGCCGAACTTCGGGCGCACGCAGTGCCTCAAAATTCCCGGGAATAACCAAACTTTAAATGCTTCCTACATCCTCAAACTCAATCACAACCTGTACGATCTGATCAGGTGCGCGACATTGACGACTGACGGCCCCTCCGGTTAATACTTTCTTTTCTTCAAACGGTGTCTGTCTTTTTCTTTGACCGTCAAATGCCCCCAATTGAGTGCTTCGTCTTGGGTGTACTGTTTCCCCAACTGCAGCGCTATCATTGCCTTGCACATTTCATACCCCAAGTAGAACGCGTGTGACGGATCCAAGTTCTTAGGGTTTGTGTCTGCCAGTTCATCGAAAAGTTCGAACGGATCATCCCCTTGGAAATGCAGTTGGCTACCGAGCAAATGGATTTGCCCCAGTTCAGCTAAAATACGGTAGTTGTTGTCTTTAATATTTTGGGCCAGATTTTCGATTTGACCCAAATCGTGCTTGAATAATTCTGGGTCGCGCAAGCGGATCAATTCATCCGACACGCGTTTGGGCGGAACCTTCTCATGGATCGCGTAATGAGCAATTCGCCGCGCCGCGTCGATTTCTTTCACGCTCGACCGAGCCCAATTGATGACTTGAGTTGTCAGGACACTGCGAATCCCCAATTCCTGACAGACGGCAATCAGAAGCATATTAACACCGGCCGAATCAACATCGGTTAACTCTGTCAGATTGCCGACTCCCATCATCATTTCAACCTCTGGCCATCGAGTTCGAGCATCCATGTACCGTTTTAAACTGCGAGCAAAACCAAGCCCGATCGGCTCAAGGATCGGGTCGATGCGAAACGGAACACGGTTCCTCGACAGCCATTCCATGGTTGGTTCGACCGAAAGATAGTCGCTGATGTCGTCGGGAATGGCCACCACTTCGATCCCCCAGTCAGCCGCTGATTCGCGATTTGAACTGTTTACTGACAATACTAATTCAGCCCCATTTCTTGCCGCCGCACCGATTTCGACTGGATTGAGACTGTCGATCGACACCCTGTGTCCCGCGTCTTTGAGCGCTTTGACGCAATCACCAACCCCTGTCCAGTTCGACTCAGGTTGGCAGCCGACGTCGATCAGGGTCGCGCCGTCGGATCGCAGCGCGTCGGCCTGGTTGAGAACCTGCGGGATTGTCAAGCGCGGGGCGTGGTTTATTTCGGCGATGATATCAATGTCCCAATCACCGAAACCGTTTTTGATCGCAGACTGTCCAAAAAACTGCGGCAACTGCCGAAGATCCTTGGGGCCAACTTCGATTGGAACCTTTGTAAGCCGTCTCAGTTCTGTCAAATCACCATCGCAATATCCCGGCAAAACGATCCGATCAGTATTCGGTGGGATCACAAAACGTTTGGCAATCCATCCCGGTGTCATTAACGCTGCAACCGTTATCGGCAGCACCCCAATGGTAAAATTGAATCCACTTTTTTCCGCAATCTGCCCCAAAACATTTCGTAATGCAGGTTCGGCCAACCGACCAGTAATAAAGTGAATTGATTCTATTGGCATAGCTGGAATGGGCAGGCAGAGAAAGAGCAACGGAGATCGATTAAACAATCAATCGCGGCTCGCTCATGATACCTTTGTTACGTCAATTTCGGCACCAGGCTTTGTTTCATCAGTCAACATCTGGACGAAAATAGCTGTTCCACTGTATTATAAATCAGCGGTGAAGCTCGCCAATCCTGACCATCGGTCCACGGGGCTTCCTGAAGTGGACGATCGTTCGTTTGAGGGGCTATCGGCAGCGCCTTAGAAGTAAAAACATGAAAGCTCTGCGATACGCAAAACGATTGATCGAATTCAACTCGACCAGCAATCGGTCCAATCGGGCAATTTCAAAATACCTCGAAATGAAGCTGACCAAACACGGCTTCATCGTAGAGAGAACCGGTTACGTGGACCGCAAAGGGGTCCGCAAAGTCAACATTGTGGCGAAGAAAGGCACCGGTTACGGCGGGTTGGCTTGGTTTGGCCACAGCGATGTCGTCCCGGCGAAACGCTGGTTTTCCAAAAAATACGGTCCCTTCGAACCGGCCGTAGCGCGTGAGCGATTGTACGGGCGCGGCAGTTGCGACATGAAAGGGCCCATCGCCTGCATGTTGGAGGCCTCTCAGAATTTTTCTTGGGAAGACTTCCAGCATCCACTTTACATCGTCATCACTGCCGACGAAGAAGTTGGGTTCGACGGTGCCAAAGTCGTGGTCACCGACAGCAAATACTACCGAGAGATGGTCCAACATCAAACCAAAGCGATCATCGGGGAACCCACGATGTTAGACGTCGTTCACGCCCACAAAGGTTGCTACGAATTTACCGCGACGGCTTCCGGCGTCGCCAAACACAGCAGTGGACGGGAGGGTGTTAACGCGAACATGAAACTGATTCCCTTCCTCAGTGACATGAAAGAGATTTGCGACCAGACCGAAACCGATCCCGCGCTTCAAAACACCAACTTCGATCCGCCGTCGCTCAGTTTCAATATCTCAATCGAAGGCGATAAAACAGGGTTTAACGTAACATCCTCTAAAGCCATGTGCCATGTGAATTTTCGTCCCATGCCAGACGTAGACCATACCCCGTTGATTGAACGAGTTAAAAAACTGGCCCAGCAACATGAGTTAAAATTAGAATTCCATTCTTATGGCGAACCGCTTTGGGTTTCGCCGGATTCAAATTTTGTCGCTTCAGCGTTAAAACTATTGCACAAAAAGAATGCCTTGACAGTGCCGTTTGGAACTGACGGTGGGGTTCTGGCAGAACTTGAAAACAAGATCGTGTGTGGCCCCGGGAACATCGCCCAGGCACACACCAAAAACGAATGGATCAGCCTAGAACAGATGCATCAAGGCACCGAGGTGTATTCCAAAATGATTCGCCACTGGTGCTGCTAAAGGTCCGAACAACCGTATCGCTTGTCAAAGCGTTTTCAAAAATTTTAATCACGCCAACAAACACCCGACGACGAACCGCAAAAAAACACAATATCACATTCCCCAACGATAAACCGCAACGGCCACCTATGTCTGATTCTGAATTTCAATTTGAAAACACCACCCAAGACGACTTGGCTGAAGTGCAAACGTTCTTGCAGCCCTTCATGGACGATCGGAACCTTTTGCAGCGGACGTCGTTGGAACTACAACTGTTGCTCAAACATGGATTTATTTGCCGTCGAGAAGGCCGTATCATTGGATTTGCCGCGTTCGAAATGTATTCGAAGAAATTGGGAGAAATCCAGTGCTTGGCCGTGGCTCCGGAATTTCGGCGGCGTGGTATTGGTGGGCAATTAGTGCGTATGTGCGTTCAACGGGCGCGCGAACAAAAAGTGAAAGAGGTAATGGCGATTTCAGCCTCCAAAGAGGTGTTTGGGTCTTGCGGTTTTGATTATTCGTTGCCCGATCAAAAACGCGCTTTTTTCATCGAACCCGAGAAGAAATAGCCGCCACCTGTCACCCGGTGCCGAACACCAACACGTACCCCAATGCAAATATAGCAGCGTCGACAATCATGTGGCTGACCCAGGACCAAATAAGTTTTCCACTGCGTTGGTAAAGCCAAGCCCACGTCATACCGCCGATCGCGACGGTGGCGGAAATCAAGTACGTCAGCGGCGACTCCCACCCCAAAAATGTCGCCATCAGGATGACGTGGTGTGCCATGAAACCAAAGCTCGAAATTAAAATCGCAGGCCACAGCCGAACGTATCGACGCAACCGATTGAACACAAACCAACGCCAGTAGTATTCTTCCATGAAACTATGCACCAAAGCATAAAACGTGCCCAGCAACGCAAACTTCAGCGCTGAATCGATCGCCAGACCTGCGACTTTTTCGCCGACCTTCACCGCAAGGACATCGGCCAACCCAAGCGGTGTGAGTATCCAATAAAATCCTAGGAAAATACTTAACGCAACGAACACACCAAACCCCACACCGACTCCCACACCCATTCGCCGCGCGGCCGCCACATCGATTTCCTGCGGTTGCCGAAGACCTTCAAGCCCGACGTTTTGCCAAGTCCGAAAACTTCTTTCCCCCTTGCGATAACACAGAAACATCCACGCTATCGGAAGTCCAAACTGAATGGCTTTGCCCACCCCGTAAGCGGTCTGTTGCACCGTCGCCGCGCAATCGGTTAGGGCCACAAAATAAACCCAAGTCACAAGCGTCGGCAGCGCGATGGCAATCGCGAGCACTACCGGTTCTAACTTTTTAAAGCTCATCCCTGCCCTAAGCAAAATTGGTGACAGCGCTGTATCGTAGTAATCAAACGATGGATCTGTTCATCAGACGCGATTAAAATCGGATGATGCAGCAGCATCGTGTCCGCTGCGGCTCGGACGGCGTTGTGTAACGATCCCGCCTGGCGGCATCGGCGCTGGGAACGTTTCGCGAAACCACGAAAACCAACATCCATCGCCACCCCTTCGGCTTGGATTGCGGCCAAGAACTGCGTTCTGCTAATCGACGCCTGGTCCGCCAGAATTGGCAATTTATAAAACCCACGAATCGCCTCATCGGCACATCGAAGTGTCAACGAACTCAAACCCGGCAAACGTTCGATCGCGTCGATAATTTGTTTCGCCGCACAGCAGCGACGTCGATTAAGATCCTGTAAATGTTCTAATTGCGGCAACAATAAAGCGGCTTGGATTTGAGAAAGCGGGAAGGCATCGTTGCCGCGATGCGCGAAAATCTTCGCCCGTTGAATCACCGATGGGTCGTGGCTTAGTACCGCACCGCCTCTCCCCGACGAAAGCAACTTACTGCCTCCGAAACTGAAAGTCGCAACGTCTCCCAATGCGCCCAATTTTCTCCCCACGTCTTGATCGGTCAGGAATTGGCCACCGGGGGATTGGCAGACATCTTCAATGATTTTGACACCATGGATTCCCAGAATTTCTTTGATTCGACGTACCGGCGCGGTCTGTCCATGTAGATGCGAAACGATGATGGCGGCCGTTTTATCAGATACCGCATCACCAACCCGTGCAGGGTCGATCACCCAACCACCACTAACGACATCCACCAGCACCGGAACCGCACCAACGGCTTCGATCGACCGAAAGTTACCAGGAAAATCGTAGGCCGACAAAACAACTTCATCACCACGTTTGACCCCGATCCCGCGCAACGCCAGTTCGACGCTGATCGTGCCGCTACTGCAAAGGAGGCTGTGGTTTAGGCCAAACGCTGATTGCAATTGATGCTGTAAACGATCGGTCAGTTCCCCCTCATAAAGTCCCCACTGGCCCGACTTGAGGGCGTGACCAACTGATTTGAAAATGGCATCACCGGCGACCGGCCAATCGGGCGGCCCGTCGGCGAAGGCTGGCTGACCACCTTGGATTGCTAAAAAATGCTGGTTCAATGGTTCGCGGTTCTCAAAAGTTTCGATTTGGTACGATAGTCTGTGGCAGCAGCAACCTTTTCCAGCACCGCCGTCGATTCAATCTATCCACAGTCATTACTAATAGCAAATCTTCCAGGCGATGGTTTTATGAAAACAGTTCGATTTTTGATGGTCGGTGGTTTCTTAGGCGCTGGTAAAACGACGACGATTGCAAAATTGGCGTCACACTACAACGCGCAAGGAAAGTCGGTCGCCTTGGTGACCAACGACCAAGCCTACGATCTTGTCGATACGCACGCGTTACGATCGCAGGGGTTCAATGTCGGAGAAGTACCGGGTGCTTGTTTCTGCTGCAACTTCGACGATTTAGTTCAAACGGTAGAATCACTATCCGATTCCAGCGTCCCCGATATCGTTATCGCAGAACCGGTTGGCAGTTGCACCGATCTCGTTGCCACCGTAATCGAACCGATGAAAGCGTTGCTTGGAAAGCGATTCGAACTTGGGCCGTTTATTGTGTTACTGAAGCCCGAACACGGTCAAAAAATCTTAGGCGACGGCAAACGCAGAGGTTTTTCGCCCAAAGCTGAATACATCTTTTTAAAGCAACTCGAAGAAGCCGACGCGATCGTTATCAATAAAGTTGACAAACTTTCCGAAGACCAACAGACAATGCTCTGGAAGAGCGTGCGCGCAAAGTTCCCCGACATCCCGGCGATCCACGCCAGTGCGAAGGATGGTACGAACTGGGAACAAGTCACAGCGCTATTCGACCAACCGCCACGGGCGCGGCAATCGATGATAGAAGTCGACTACGAAACGTACGCAATCGGCGAAGCTGAAATGGGATGGTTCAATTGCAAGCTTAAGGCTCAGTCAAAACAAAAATTTGCGTTGGACCAACTCGTTCTGAATTTGGTCGAAACGATCGGTGGCGGGCTCAATGCGCCGGGCTGTGAGATCGCCCATTTAAAAGTCATCGGACAAACGATGCACGACGCCGCGGTCGCCAATCTTGTTAATTCCGGTGGAATTTCCGAATTGAGCTTGGCCAGTGAAATCAGCACTAAGAGCGCAGAATTGGTCGTCAACGCTCGGGTCGCGGCCAGCCCGATGCAGATTGAGCGCGCCGTGGAACAAGCCGCCGGAAAGGTAGGAAATCAATGCCAAGTCGATTTTCAGATCAGCAGCCTCCAAAGCTTTCGGCCGGCCAAACCGAATCCGACGCATCGCGTGCCGGGGTAGTCGTTTCCTTGACCGGAGAACCGGTTTTACCAAAGTTACGATTCTTCCGAAAACTTGGTGGCCCCCAGTGCGTTCAAAGTTTGCCTTTTCTGATGAAGGCAATGGGATTGGTCGAATTTCCGTAATCACAGCCACCGGGAATTCTGGCCAATCGCGGTACGATTTGGAAGCTTGCCAATGTCAATCCGGCAAAAGCCAAAATTAAAGGAGGTATCTGGAGTGCGGTCGGACTGACGCACTCCAAATGGATGAATGTCTCCTGCTATGGATGATGCCATTTTGTGCGGAACCAAGGCCCCTCGCCCCCCAGCCCTTCCCAGTTTTCCTAATCCCTTCTCGTTTGCCCGCTGATGTTGACGTTGGCGCTCCGATTTTGGTACTGAACTGACCCAGACCGTCTTTGGGGACGTATCGATACTTTCTCCACCGTTGAACATTTCATGCCCTCCCGATGCCGGACATCAAAACGCCCTTGCCGACGGACCTTTGGTTCAGTCGCTGTTGTCGTATGCCGCGGGTTGACGGTGTGTTTGCTGATGACGCTGGCGACTGGCTGCTGGATCAACGACGTCCACACCGCGCGCCGTACGGCTGAGATATTCAGTTACGGCGCTCCATCGATCGTGCAAGTGAAACCCGTGAAACGCCTACGCGATCGGCTGGCCGCAGCCAATCCGATCCCCCACTACTTTTCGGCTCCCGAACTTCCATCGGAACGAACACAGCAACTACTACGTAGTTACAACCTGTTGGACCGATTGAAGTCGCACCCCGGTGATGTGATCGCTTGGTTACAGGAACTGGTCACGCGCGCCCCGCAGATGGATGAAGTACACGCTTTGGCGGAGGTATCGAAACTGCAAGCCGACTGGCATCTGCGTAACAGAAATCACAGCCTCGCGAACAAGCTGTATGCCGGGGCGGTTCTGCATGCGCACCGCTTTTTATTCGACAGTGAACTGAATCTCAAACGCAACGCTTACGACCCGCAGTTTCGCCGCATCTGCGATATCTATAACGGTGCGCTTGAGGAAATTATGCGAGAACTTTGCAGAAGCGGTCAACTGACCCACGGCGCTTCGATCATGATCGGCGACAAAGACCTTGGCATGATGGCGACGGTGCAATTCGAAGGCCGCTGGAAAGACCAACCGTTCGAGCGTTTCGAACTGGTCAGTGACTACAAAACCGAAGGACTGGCGAATCAGTATCACACGTATGGCTTGGGGGTACCGTTGATTGCGGTATTGCAAAAACAAGCGTCCCCCAACCCGGCTCAAAAGTACTACCCGCCTTCCCTCACGCTGCCGATGACGGCGTTTTGCGAAATCCACCCACAGGCAACTTTTGCAAACGACTCAGGGGAGATACAACGATCAGCGGTGATTCGGCTTTACGACCCACTGGAAGGGAAAACGATCCAGCACCTCGACCGGACGATCCCTTTGGAAAGCGATATCACGACACCGTTGGCCTATCACCTAAATGACCCGTTGTTGAATCCAAGTGTTTTAGCCACCGCGACGTTGCTGAATGCGAAATTGGCCGACAAGATTCATGGCGTGTATATGCTTGAACCGTTCGACCCCAACAAAATACCGGTGGTCATGGTACACGGGCTATGGTCCAGTCCCGTGACGTGGACGCAAATGTTCAACGACCTCAGAGCCATTCCCGAAATACAAAACAATTACCAGTTTTGGTTCTACTCCTACGCCACCGGCCAGCCTTTCACGATTTCAGCCGGACAGATGCGGGAGGATTTGGATAACGTGCGCCGCGCACTTGATCCGCGCAGAACTTCTCACGCGCTCAATCAGATGGTACTGGTGGGGCACAGTATGGGCGGTCTGTTGTCGCGCATGCAAGTAATCAGCAGCGGCAACGAATTTTGGAACCTCGTCGGGCAAGGCAGCATCGACGATCTCCAAGGCGACCCACAAGCCATCGATCGGATTCGCAAAACACTGTTCTTTGAGGCCAATCCCGCGATTAAACGGATCGTCACGATCGCCACCCCGAACCAAGGAAGCGAATTTGCCAACGCGACCGCACGCTGGTTAAGCCAAAAAATCATTTCCCTTCCTGAGATTGCGACCAACCAAACCCTGCGGCTGGCGAAGGAGAATCCGAACGTGTTGCTCAACCCGCAAATCCTCACCGGCACCAGTATCGATTCATTAGCGCCAACGGCTCCTTCATTTTCAGCCCTCAATCGAATTCCCCCGCAGCCAACGACCACCTTTCACACGATTGTTGGCCGGGTGCAAAAAAAGACCATTTTTCCCTTTGGCAAAAGCGTCGAAGATCCCGGCAGTGACGGGGTGGTGTCGGTAACCAGCGCTCAGTCCCAGTATGCGGAAACCACCGCGTTTGTTCCTGAAGAACACTCCAGTATTCATTTCCACCCACAATGCATTCTGGAAGTGCGGAGAATCCTGCTGTCGCATTTGGTCCAACAGCAACGCATCGAAGAAGTCCTGCTGCCCATTGTCCCGGCGAGCTACGATGCCCCGATTCTGAACCCACCAGCGGCGCAGTAAACTCATCGTTGTGTTGTATTGAATTGATCTCCGGCGCCGGTCATTTTCGCCGGTCGCAATTCAGCGTTTTTTTAAATGATATTGCCACGTTTAGCCGCTCATCATTAACGCTGCGTTGATCGTAACATCAAGCAGACTCCGGCAACTTTGTTGGTTCTTCCCGAAATTTAGTGGCAGTCTCCAGAACTGCTTAAATTTTGAGTAGTTAAGTTTGCCAGAATTCTTACTGTTGCAATTATTAGATTGGTCGCATAGCGGGAAGGATCTGCAGTTGCAGTTACGAGGGGGGCTCGATTGCCCATGCGCGGTGTGGATTACTTTTAAATTCGTTAGTTGCCTCGTTCTCAGGCTGAATCATCGGTTGCCGCGTGGCGTTTACCGATTCGCTGATGTTGATGAACTTTGGTTGATCCAATTCACCATTGCGAATAACGCATGGGAGGAAGACCGTTGTAAACGTCTGACGT
>CALDYR010000135.1 GCA_937944405.1 uncultured Pirellulaceae bacterium | reverse complement strand
CTTCGTGGCTGACCTTTGCTCAATTGTACCTACAGCGTCCCAGAGCGTGAAGATTTGGCACCAAAGATTCGGTGCGGTGACAATCAAAGACTATTCCGACCGGCTGGCCGCGGCACTTTCATTTAAATCAAACATTCGGCGACCGCGGCTGCGCTTCCATGGCATCATCGGTCGACGCCATCACGGCTCCGGGCCGGTCATGCGCCGACCGTCCATGGATCGGCGTGCCTTCGGCCTTTCGTTCATCCATTGAACCAACGGCCAACCGTTTACCACCTTCAAGCCGTTTTGACTCTGTTGGAACGTTCACCCAGTGTTCCGCCGCGTGGTTGAATCTATCGCTTCGGTCGAGCGGTTTGCGCGGCGGTTGTGTTGGAAACATCAACACGAGAAGTTCCGCCCGCATGGATACCGTTTCACCTTCGGCAACGTCGCTATGCGGGCGGCGGTTGAAGTTGCTCCAGCAAAGCAATCGTTCGTTCGTAAAGGTCAGGATCATCCGTTTCGTCCACGAAACCTTCGTCGGTTTCTTCAACGTATCCCTCAATGAAGCGAAACAATACTTCTGCGTCTGTCTTGACATCACCAGAAAGTTGACTGACCCAAGATCGCCAATCTGTAGCGACCAGTTCACGAGCTGACTCAATCGTAAAATTACCGGAGACAATGGCTTTCTGCAGGAGCGTTTCCATTATTCGCCTCCGTGATTAAATCGGCCCGGATTGCGTGGTGTGTATGGCGGATTTCCGATTTCCGGATATTCAACCCATTCATCTGGGAATCTCCGCTCACCGCCATGTTTACCGAAATGATCTTGGTGCTGGTGGATAACCTTCCCATCTTTAGTTACTTGGTGGGTCTTTGAAATCGTATTTCCATTTGCGTCGACTTCGATAACGTGTTGCGACGATGCACCATCCGCACCCCTCGTTTTACGTGGCTT
The DNA here is from genome assembly GCA_937944405.1 of uncultured Pirellulaceae bacterium. Lineage (GTDB taxonomy): Bacteria > Planctomycetota > Planctomycetia > Pirellulales > Pirellulaceae > Mariniblastus. The sequence continues at coordinate 23,516 of CALDYR010000135.1, read as the reverse complement.
GACAATCTTTGTCGTTCCACTGTTTGGGGCTTATCTTTGGTAGATCGGAAGATAGCCGTTGTCCATTTGCATGATGATCAGATTGATTGCCGTTCCATAAACATCCCCGACGTTCGATTCTTTCCAGCGTCCATCACGGCGCTGTTGTTTGCCGATTCGGTCGCAGATCTTGTTGCGAAACGGTTGCCAAATATCGGGCCCCTGACGATACACCACCTGCGCGTAGTAGAGGTAAGTGTAGTGCCAGTGCCCAAACAACTTTTTTTCATTGGTCATGGTGTGCAAGTTTTGCTTGGCGTACTTCCACATCTTGGGGACGTATTTGCTGTCGTAGTCACCTGCGTTATACAACGCCGCCAGCGCGGCGGCGGTGATGGCCGGACGTGAAGCGCCCATTGCTGACGAACTGTTATAGGAAATACCGCCGTCTTTGTTTTGGCACTTGTAGATGTACTTTTTTGCTTTCTCGATTGACTCTTTGGGGACTACCAAACCGGCATTACGACATCCGCGTAGGCCTTGGACTTGTGTGATCGTGGTTGACCCTTCGTCGAAGTCGTCTTCTTTGGCACTCACATAGCCCCAGCCGCCGGCTTTGGTTTGTGCGTTGACGCTGAATTTAACCGCACCGTTGAGGATCTCGATCAATTCTTGACGACGTTCGATGTCTTCTTCTTCTCCCAAGACTTGCGATAGAAACAGCATCGAAAAACCATGGCCATAGGTGTAGCGGTTGTCGCGTTTGGGGTCCCCAATCAATCCATTGCGGCGGGCCTTGGAAATCAAGAAGTCAACACAGTTTCGAATCTCTTTCGCGAATGGCCCTTGCGTCGTCGTCGAACCCGAACAAATCAGCGCCGTGCCCGCCAATGCGGTGACTGCGATTGTGTAGGTGCTGTGTGACCAACCTCCTGAACGGCCTTGTTCGGACGCCAGAAAACTTAATCCTTTATCGATTGGCGTTCGCCAGCGATTTTCATCGTCCGCCCATGCGCCGCGCGTTGCTCCTAACCCCATCCCAGCGGTCGCTGCAATGACCCCGGTGCGAATGATTCCGTTACGGACGAAGGTTCTGCGATTCATAGAAAGTTCCCAAGGCTATCTTCAGGTTGTTGGTTCACTACGGCCACTGTCGAAGAGGACGACGGTTTGGTTGTTGCCGATCGTCTCCACCACGGCATGTGATGCGAGTAAGACTTCACCGGTGGAATCGATTGCGATTCGATGGTCCTGGGCATCATCTTCTGCCAGTTTCACATGCACTGACAAACGCTGGTTTTCGTATGTATAGATTAGTCGAAAGTATCCGTTGTCTGCGTTAAATTCTACCTGAAGATTCTCTGATGTAAGCAATCCCAAGCGGCGAAAACGTTTTCGAATCGCGATTATTTTTTTGTACCAACGCCACGTCACAGCGCACCCGTCGTTTTTTTTGCCAATTTTGGATTGAAAAAAAGTTTGGGGAGCCAGCGGTGATACGCCTTTGGTTTTGTGCATTTCTGGGAACTCGGACGCCCTGCCCCGCGCTACGGATTCGCGTACCCGTGGGTCGCCGAATTCTACGAAAAACAAAAACGGATGGTCGCAAGCAAATTCTTCGCCCATAAACAGCATCGGAACAGCGGGGTACAGCAGATATAACGCCGCCGCGGCGCGCTGAAATGCTGGCGTGCCGAGTTGATGAACACGTTTGCCTAAGGGGTGATTACCAACGGTGTCGTGATTTTGCAAACCGATCACGAACGAATGTAGGTCGGCGCGTTGTCCGGTGTCATGGCGCTGGTAGGGAAAGTTCTCATAAAGATGGCCCTGTTCAAGGGCCAAACCAGGATCGGTTTTCTTAGAATGGTCGCGATGGCAAAGGTCCAAACCCGGTTGAGCGATATTGAGCAATGTGTGCATGATCGCGTCGGCCCAGATGATATCGAAACCTGTTCGGTGAGGTGATGTTGATTTCACCAGTTCCGCGTTTTGTACGTTGGTTTCTCCGATCATGTGCAGATGTCGCTGTTCGGAAATACGAAGCAAATCAAAGGTCTCCGCGATTTCGATTTGAATCGGTTTTGGGCTGTCGTCGAACATAAAGTGAACGGCGTCCAGACGCAGACCGTCAAACCGGTATTGCTCAATCCACATCCGCGCGTTTTCGATGATGAATGCCCGTACGAAACGGTTGTCGACGTCGTCAAAATTCCAAGCCGCCCCCCATGGCGTATGGTGTCGGTCGGTAAAGTACGGCCCATATTCCGAAAGATAATTTCCCTCCGGCCCCAAGTGGTTGTAGACGACGTCTAAGATGATTGCCAAACCACGTTCATGGCAGGCGTCGACTAATTGTTTTAAATGATCTGGGGTTCCGTAGTTGTTGGCCACTGAAAACAAGCCGACTCCGTCGTATCCCCAGTTCCAGCGTCCAGGACATTGGGCCACTGGCAACAACTCGATCCCCGTTACGCCTAATTCGACCAACTCATTGAGTCTTTCAATGGCCGATAAAAAAGTTCCCTGCTGTGTGAAGGTTCCAACGTGCAGTTCATAGATCACAAGATCTTCTTTAGAAGTGCCTTGCCAGTCTGTTTGCTGCCACCGGTATTGGTCTTGGTCGATGACTTTGCACCAGCGGTGGACATCACTGGCGTAAAAACGTGCTGCGGGGTCGGGACGAAAGGTGGTGCTGTTGAGCCGGAATCGATAATCGTCGCCATGGGCAACGCCGTCCACGGTCACCGAAAAGAATCCATCCTCGTCTCGATCCATTTTGTGGGCGCGGATTTCACCCGATTGTTTCAGCTCAAGGGTCATCCGTTTGCGTGCTGGAGACCATAGGGTAAATCGGCATTGACCGTGCCCGGTAAAATGAGGGCCGAATTGGAAATTGGTTTGATGGGGCTGAGTTTCAGGCATATAAGTTGTAATTAAGCAACGTCGAGTTGTCGTGAAATAGCAACGCGGTATATCGTGAACGTGGGAATTCTCCGCCAATAACAAGTATTACGGAGTTTTTGCGTTGGCGGAACGGGGCATGCACTAACATGGGTCAATCGTATTTAAAAAGAAAAACTGGAGACAAACATGTCAGACAAAACTGCACAATCGGGCCCCGCGACAGAAACAGAAATTAACACCGCGGACCGGTTCCGAAAAGCCATTTTGATGGCTGCGATCGCCATTGGAATCGGATGGGCGGCGGGATTGTGTTAACAATGGACTGAAGAAGGGACAAGATTTAATACGGCCCACCGCGCGGTGCAAAAGCGCGAGATGCAGCGACAACAATGGTGGGCGGGATTGCGACGCGTCCGTTCTGCACACTTACGCCCTACCCGGGGGCGCTACCATCCTTTGCCGTCTGGCTTTTTTTTGTAGCTGCTACGTTTGCCCGACCGCGGCATCGGTTGAACGTGTTGGGGCGACCGTTTTCCTCTTAAAGTCTGCAAACCGGCGCCGTTAGCCTTTGAACTGTGAAGCAACAACAGAGATGTTTTGTCCTCCGAAACCGAAACTGTTGGTCAATGCGATTTCGCATTTGGCGTCTCTTGCGGCGTTCGGGACGTAGTCCAAATCGCATAGCGGGTCGGGATTTTCGTAATTGATCGTTGGCGGCAATACGTTGTCGCGCATCGCCAGAAGGCACACGATCAATTCGGTGGCACCGGCCGCGGCGATCAAGTGACCCATCATACTTTTTGTGCTGGAGACCGGCACGGAACTTCCTCCGAAGACTTCTCGACAGGCTTTGCTCTCGACTTTATCGTTGACCGTGGTGCTGGTACCGTGGGCGTTGACGTAGTCGATTTGGTCGGGGTTAATCTGCGCATCGCGTAGGGCCATTCTCATGCATCCGATCGCCCCGCGGCCCTCGGGATGGATGTCGGTGACCCGGTACGCGTCGGCCGTTGATCCATAACCAATGACTTCACCTAAAATTTCAGCCCCGCGTGCTTTGGCGTGTTGGAGTTCTTCTAACACGACCATGGCGGCACCTTCGCCCAGCACGAATCCGTCTCGCAAACGATCGAAAGGTCGCGATGCGCCTTGGGGGGCGTCGTTGTTAGTTGACAGCGCGGTTAAAAGATTGAACCCTGTCACGCCAAAGGGGTGAATCATACTGTGGGTTCCACCGGATAACATCACGTCTGCTTCCCCGCGGCGAATGATTTCGGTTGCCTCTCCGATGGCTTGGCTGCTGGCGGCGCACGCGGTCAAACAGTTGGCATTGGGGCCTTGGGCGTTGAACATGCTGGCGATGTGGCCCGGTGGCATGCTTGGTTCTTGTTCGAGTTCTTGGACGGGGTTTAGCGTGTCCATGCCTGCACGAGTGAATTTGACCAAATCCAGTTTTCCTTGGTCGTCAAGGGACGACGCCATCATCGACGCGAACGAGTAAAAGTCTTGATTGCCTTCACCCGACCCCATGTAGACGCCGAAACGGCGGGGGTTTTTGATGCTGTCCATGATGCCTGAGCCATCGACCGCCTGCTGGGCGGCACCGGCGGCGAATCCAGTGTGGCGTCCTCGCAATTTCCATTTTTCGGGGGGGAGTCCGATTTGGGAGATGTCCCAGTTCTTAATCTCCGCCGATATTTTCGTGGGGAACTTTGAGGCGTCGAAGATGGTGGTATGGGCGACGCCCGATTTACCTTCTTGAAGCGCTGTCCAAAGGGTGGTGACATCGTTACCGAGTGGATTGATGACGCCCGCTCCGGTGATGACGACGCGGCGACGCTGAGAGGAAGTGTTCATTAGAAAATCCAGTTTTCGTGAGATGACAATTCGAGCCGCTGGTTAACCAATGTGCAGCAACGATTTTTCGGCGGCCACCATGTGCTGGGGCACCTTGATGGGAGTGCCGTCAGGGTTGATGCCGACTTCGAAGGTTCTCAGGAGTCGGATCATGCGGCAAAACTGAGCCGGTTCGAACAGTTCAACGCCGACGAAACGTTCGTCATCTAAAGTGGCGAACATAAGTTCCACATCGGCTTGTAGTTCATCGCCGCGATATGATGTGGCGGTAATGGTGGTGCCGATACCGTCTCGATTTTTAATCGTGGTGTGATAGGTCAGGGTGTCGCCGGGGTAGGCTTCGAAATGGAAGACGCAATTATTTACCTTCGCCAAAACGACGCGATCGGTAAAATCGCTCATCTGGCCCAACAGCAGTCCGCCGGTTTGGGCGATCCCTTCAATGATGAGGCTGGAGGGAAAAAAGGTGCGTCCGGGCGCGTACTCGTCTACAACCTCTTCAGAGAGGCTAATGTTTTTCACTGCGGTTGCATGTTCGCCAGCAACGAACTCGGTGAAACGATCGATCCAAAACCAACGCATAAAATCGGCTCAAACAAAGATGAAAACTAAGGGGGAACAAACGAGGCCCTCAAAGATAAACTTCTTGAGGACCTCCATGACTCCGCTTCTTGACTCTGCCCATGACTCTGCTCTTGGGGCGTGCAAACTTATTGTTTGGACGAAACGTAATTGCACAGATCTTTGACGGTGAGCATGTTACCGAAATCTGCAACCAGCGGATTAGATTCGAACTTTTCAAGGTCTGCGAAAGGCATTCTTTCTTTCAACATCGCCAACCCGTCGGCGGTGACTTTGCCGTCTTCGATGTATTGTGCATTGGTTAAAATGTCTTCAGGAAACAGCTCAGTGCGATCGAACGTGATGCCGAACGCCTGTTCCAGTTTGAAGACAATGTCTAAAAAGTCGATGGATTCAGCGCCAAGATCGCCAACCAATGTTGCTTCGGGTGTGACTTCGTCGTCATCAACTCCCAATGCGTCTACCAGTGCTTCTTGTACTTTTCCAAATACCGCTTCGTCGATTGGCATTGGTCGTGATCTCCTGAAATTCTAATACTAGTAAAGTTAGTTTTTTGTCTGCGCACGATGCGCGGAAAGCGTTTACACGGCAGCCGGTGCTATGATCTCGACGGGAGTTTTCGGCATAATTTCGGCTTGGATGTCTTTGTCCATCTGGCTGCAAAGCTGGCGGAATTTTACCCGGAATTCTCGGTTCATATAACCGTCGACCGCGGCATCGACGCCTTCGCGTTCACATAAATTGTAGGTATCTAATACTAACCGACCCTTTACCGAAGGTTTGTCGTCGATGGTTCCGTTGACTTGCAGGGTTGTCAGCGAACCTTTAACGGATTTAATTTTTGCGGTGACTTTTAGCGAATTGCCGGGTTGGACGAAATCACGAAAAGTAAGACTCTTGGTTTGCCGAAGCACAACCGTTGAATGGCGAAACTCATCGGTGGCGCGTAACAACCACATGCTGGTCTGAAACATCGATTCGACCATCAGCACGCCTGGCATGATCGGAAACCGTGGGAAATGGTCTTGAAGGTACTCTTCGGATAGCGACAAGCATTTAACAGCCTCGATGTTGTCGCCTTTTTTCAAGGTAAGAATTCGGTCAAGCTGAGAGAATCGCATCAGGAAAAATTGGCTTTTTGAGAGGACCGAGTGCCGAGCGACCGACAGATGGCGATCGCAAGAGCACCGAAATTGAAACACACATTTTAATCAGATTTGGTAGGTTTGACGCAGGGGTAGGCCGGAATAAGAGCCAAATTCTTCGAACAAAAGGTGCTTTTATAAGATCTGGTCGAATTTAACCGGTTTTGGATAGGCTGGCTCTTAAAAACGTACCGAAAATCGGGGTAGAATCAGAGGTGGCGTGCAGTTTTACCCTGATATCATTCGGACGCGAGTTGGTTTACGCTCGTGATCGTTGGTAACCTTTCAAATTTTCACCAGAAGTACTTTATGCGACGAGGCATTGCAGTTTCACCGGGCGTCGCGATTGGCACCGCTTACGTGATTCACGAAATTTTCGTGAATCCCAACACCCAGCGGTTAGAGGACTCCCAAATCACTGCCGAATTGGCGTCGTACGAAACGGCGCGTGATAAATCGGCAGTGGAGTTGCGAGCTTTAGAACGCAAGGTGGAAGCACAGGTGGGGCACGACGAAGCCAGCATCTTCACCGTCCATCAAGCGATTTTGCGCGACGGAGCGTTCACCAATAAAATCCGTAATTGGATCGTCGACGAACGGATGAATGCTTCGGCGGCGTTGCATCGTTTGTTGGGCGAGTACACCGCGCTGTTCTCCAGAACCAAAGACGATTACCTCAAAGAGCGATTGAACGATGTCCGTGATGTGATCATTCGTTTGAGTTCGCATCTGTCGGATGTGCTGAAGCCGGATCAGGAAATGTTCGACGGGCCATTGATCGTGGTGGCAGATGAATTGTTACCATCTCAGGCGGTGGCGTTGGGGGACATTGATGTCCAGGGGATCGTCACCCAAGCCGGCAGCCAAACCAGTCACGCCGCAATTATTGCTCGATCGCGCGGAATCCCAGCGGTCAGTGGTGTGAAAAATGTGCTGCGGAAAGTGAAAACGGGCGACACCCTGGTTGTTGACGGTCGCCACGGCATTATCGAGATCAATCCCAATGTCGAATCATTGGCTGCGTTTAAAAAATTAGAACGTGAATTTGTCGACCTCAAAGACCAGCTCGCCTCCAATCGCTTACTGCCGGCGGAAACAAAAGATAAGGTGCCGTTGCATTTAGAGGCGAACATCAATGGCATTCCCGACGCCGAAGGTGCAAACGGGATGGGAGCGTGTGGGGTCGGGCTGTACCGGACGGAGTATCTTTATCTTACGCATCAAGACGTGCCCGACGAAGACGAACAGTACAAAATCTACCGTGCAATCGTTGCCGCGAGCCCCAACCATTCGGTGACGATCCGTACGTTGGATATCGGCGGCGATAAAACGGTCGCTTACTTAGGCCATGATCACAAAGAAGCGAACCCTTTCATGGGGTGGCGGAGTATCCGTTTGTCGTTTGAGCATCCAGAATTTTTCAACACCCAAATTCGCGGCATCATCCGCGCAGCCAGTGAATTTCCCGCTGGCGATGTCCGGCTGATGTTTCCGATGGTCACGACGGTGGAAGAATTGCGAAAACTTCGCGCCATCATTCGCAAGGCGTATCGCACCCTCGAAGGCCGCGGGTTGGATGTCAAACCGATGCCCGTGGGAATGATGGTAGAAGTCCCCGCCGCCGCGGTGATGATCGAGACGATGGTAGAGCTGGTCGATTTTGTTTCGGTCGGTTCCAACGATCTGGTGCAGTATCTGATGGCCGCCGATCGCGATAATCCTAAAGTCAGCCATCTGTGCCAACCTCTTTCGCCAGCGGTTTTGATCGTGTTGAAACGGGTGATCGATGTTTGTAATCGTCGAAAAGTGTCGGTCACCGTTTGCGGGGAGATGGCCGGTAAACCCAAAGCGTTCATTTTGCTGTTGGGAATGGGCCTGCGAAAGTTCAGCATGAGCCCCGCTTTTGTGCCATCGATTAAACAGTTGGCGCAGCAGATCACGGTTGCCGAATCGAAACAGATCTTAGCAGCGGTGATGAAGTTCAAAACGACCGCTCAAGTCAGCAAGTATATGTCCCGCCAGATCGAACGTATCGCTCCGAAGCTGTCGATTTTGGATTCCGAGTAGTCCTTTGAGGTCATCGAAACCGACCACGGAGTTGCCACCCCCACTGCACCTTTGGCAACGCGATTGCCAATAAATCCAGCGGTTTTTGTGTAAAGGATTTTCATGGTTTGCGACTACGCCGGTGTAATACCGCTGACCGACGGTTGACGCCCCGAGTTGCTTGGCGCCGCAATTTGTGGCGCAGCAATGTTTTCCGGGGCTTCGGCGCTCGTGTGTGCGGTTGTTGGTGTCGCTAGCGACCGGCGAAGCATGATCGAAAGAACGGCCTGTGCCGAAACGATTCCCACAACCGCACCGGCAATTACATCAGACGGAAAGTGGTTCTGGCTGAGGATACGTTGAAGTCCGACCAATACCGCAAACGATAGGAATAAAGGTTTGCCCTGCCGATACAATAGTGATAGTGCCATCGCCAATGCGAACGCGGTGGCAGTATGCCCTGATGGGAAGGACTGTAAAAAATTGTGGAACAGCGCTTCGTTTAAGGTGATGCTGTCAGCAACGGTGGTTTGATCGACGAAGGGTCTAGGGCGGTGGATGATGACTTTGATGGCGGCGGAAATCGCCCCCGATAAAAAGACAGCCCCAAAGATGAAGGGGATGGCTGATTTGTTCTTTCGGTCCAACGCCCAGATCAGTGATACCGCAATTAGGAATCCTGTGCCGTGTCCGAAAAAACTCATGCACTGAAAAAAAGCGCGGATATCGCCCGGCATCTGCGCTTCGATGGCAAAGGTAGAGCTGCACCGATCCAACGTTACCATCGACACGGCGATTGCAAGGATTGCACCAAAAGCTGGCCAGCAGTTCCGCCGCCATGATTGCCTGTTTTTATCGATGAGAGTCAAGAGTTTACGCTGTTGATTTTGAGTTCTAAACGGGAACAAGGCTTTCATTTCCTTTTACGGGGTTGAGCTCGATAGACCAATCCCAGTTCGCGCACTATCAGGCTCAAAAGCTCAAGGAGTTAGGAGATTCCCCCACCAACTCCCGCTCAATTGTCATTAGAGGCTGCCGCGCTGGGAAAACGGAAGTGAAACCGAAGCCAGACGGCAAACAATCGCAAACAATCCTTTGGCTCGGCGATTGTTTGAAGATGTACGGCTTCCTCTGCTAGCGAAAAAAAACGACCGGCTTTTTCAAGACGGTCGTTTCGACTCTATAGGAAGCGCGATGCTTATTGTTTTAGCGTCGCGGCGTACTTGCTGCCGTTGCCGGCAGCTTCGATTGCCGACTTGATTTTCGCGGCATCAAGGGCATTACCCTCAATTTTAACGAGGCCGCTTTTTGGAATTTCGACATCTACCCCCGGTAGATTTTTGGCAATGCTGTTTTTGATCGCAGCACCGCACCCCGTTTTTCAGGTCATGCCTTTGACATCGAAACTGACTGTTGTCAGTTCAGGATTGCCCAGGGTTGTCGAACTGGTTGAACTGCCTGCTGCTTTTTCTTTATCACCACTACCACCGGCATCAGTACCAGCAGCAGGAGGCGTCGTCGCAGGTTGAGGCTCGCTACAACCAGCGCTTAGAAGTGCCGTAGTCGCAAGCAATGCGACCGCAAACAAGCTCAGAGTCTTCATAATAATCTCCAATTGAAAAACGTTAGAGCAAATGAGTTTCATCTGCTAAGTGATCTGGATCCGATTTTAAGCAGCCACGTGACAAAATGGAAACGCCGCGCTCGCAGCTTTTGCAATTAAATCGACAATATATGATCGAAATCGGATTGTCCGGCGCTTTTGTTGGCCAACTGTTATGATTGGGCGAATTGTTGGTGCGCTCCCAGAGGGATGATCGGGGGGGCCTCCGACTTTAATTGGCCACAAGCCGCCATAATGTCTTGGCCGCGCGTTGCCCGAATTGGCGATGGATAGCCGCTGTCCCGCAGGTGTGCGGCAAAACGCGTTAATACTTCCCGGGGCGAACACCGATAAGAAGTGCCCGGCCACGGATTGAATGGAATCAGGTTGATTTTTGCGGGAATAGGGCCCAGCAAACGCACCAATTCTCGGGCATCGCTGAGGGTATCATTGATCCCGTCTAGCATCACGTATTCAAAGGTAATGCGTCGGGCGTTAGAAAGCCCGCTATAGTTTTTACACGCCGCCAAAAGCTCCTTCAGGGGATACTTCCGATTGATTGGAACCAGTTCGTTTCTCAAAGGGTCATTCACCGCGTGCAGTGAAATCGCCAACGCGACGTTGAGTTCGTTTCCGGTGCGAGCGATGCCGGGCACCACCCCGGATGTCGAAAGGGTGATGCGGCGGCGCGACAGCCCCAGCCCATCATCGTCCAACGCAACCAAAAGCGCTTGTTTTACGTTTTCGAAATTGAGCAGCGGTTCCCCCATGCCCATCATCACGACGTTAGAAACTTTCCGGCCGGTCAACGGAACGCCGATAGCTGATTCGGTGCTGGTCGATCGATGGGCCAAATGATCCGGGTAGTCATTCAAACGGTCTCGCACCAACATGATCTGAGCCAGTATTTCATACGATGAAAGATTTTTCATCATCTTCATCGTGCCTGTGTGGCAAAACGTGCAGTTCAGCGCACATCCGACTTGGCTGCTGACGCAAACGGTGCCACGATCGGTTTCGGGGATGTATACCGTTTCGATTTCGTGAGGGGCGCCGTCCTCATTGGCCACTTCTAATAACCACTTGCGCGTTCCGTCGTGTGAAATTTGTTCGGTGATTATTTTCGGGAGCTCCAACGAACAGTGTTGCTGCAATTGGCGCTGGAGCAATTTTCCAACACTGTGCATGCGTTGGAAATCGGATTCGCCGCGTACGTAGATCCAGTTCCAAAGTGCGCGCGTTTTCTGAAGAGTCTGTTTTGGCGGCACGCCCAATTGGGTTAACACCGCGCGGGTTTGGGCCCGCGAAAGTCCAATCAAATTTGTTTTCATCGCATACCCGTTTTACATCATAAACTGATCGCGTACTTCATTGGGAGCCTCTTGATAGCCCAGTGGTTCCATTGAACTGCCCGCCCTACCTTGGCTGAGGCTCCGCATCACGTTGGAATAGTTCAGCAATTCAGCCAGAGGCGCGTTGGCAACGATGCTGGTAAAACTGGCGCGGGTGTCGGTGCTGACAATCTGTGCTCGCCGTTGAGCCAGATCGCCGACGAATTCGCCGTAGTAGTCTTCCGGCGTCGTCACCGTCAGTTTCATCACCGGTTCAAGCATTATCGGTTCCGCTTTTATCAGTGCCGCTTCAAACGCCTCGCCGGTGGCAATCGAAAAGGCCATCGAGGTAGATTCCTCGGTGGTTTCGGCATCCAGCAGCGTGACTTTCATCTTCGACAGCGGGAAACTTCCGATCGCGCCGCCACCTTCGCCACGGGCTTTGATTTCGTCTTTGACAATCTGAACCATCTCCGGCGGCATCGCGTCGATCGGAAGGAGGCTGCGAATCGCAACACCGGCTTCAGATTTAGAGTCCGGTTCCATACGAATCTTCACTTTGGCAAACATTTGCTGACCGCTGACTAAGCGATGGCATTCGCCGGTGACTTCGACTGATTTGCTGACCGTCTCACGATAGGAAACCCTCGGTTTATGGACTTTAACTTTCAAGTTGAAATCACGTAGCAGTCGGTTTTTGATCACCTCGAGATGCAGTTCACCCATGCCCGAGATCAGCGTTTGCCCAGTGTCTTTGTTTTCTTGGGCCTTGAATGTCGGGTCTTGACGTTTCAGAAGTTCTAAAACTCCGCTTAATTTGTCACGTTCGGCGGTGGAATCGGGTTCGATCGCCATTTCAATGACGGTTTCAGGGAATTCGATTTTCTCCAACAGGATCGGCGTTTTTTGATCACACAGCGTGTCACCGGTGACCGCAAAACGCGGTCCGATCAAGCCAACAATCTCTCCGGTGCCGATGGTCTCAAGCTGTCCATCACGATCCTTTTTGGATGCATTGATTTGCCATAGCTGAGCTACGTTTTCTTTCTTGTCTTGCCCACTGCAATAAATGCGCGAATTACTTTTGAGTTCGCCGGAGTAGATTCTCACCCAATACAGGTCCCCCGTTTTCGCCGGCAGAATCTTAAACACCAGAGCGGAAAAAGGTTCTTTTGGATCGGGCGAACGTTGCTCTGAAATTTTATCTTTCTTGGGATTGGTGCCGACTACCGGAGGACGATCCAAGGGACTGGGGAGGTAGTGTTTGACGCTGTCTAAGACGCCTTGAACGCCGATTCCATGTAACGCCGACCCACACACCACCGGTTGAATGATGCGTTCCAACGTGCCTTGGCGGAGAACTTTTCGAATCAGTTCGTTCGGAATCTCTTCGTCCGACAGGGTCAGTTCGGTCATTTCATCGCTGAGCGTGTACAGCGATTCAAGCATTTCTTCACGCGCTAGTTGGGCGTCGTCCAATAGTTCTTCTGGGATCGGTCCTTCGTTGATTTTTTTGCCTTCGTCTTCGAAGGTTGAGTACCGCATTTTGATCAAGTCAACAATTCCGCGAAACGGGTCGTCGACGTGCGAAGGGCCTAAACCTACCGGCATTTGAATCGGGACCGGGGATGCGTTGAGCCGGTCTTTCATCTCGCCAAGCACGCGACGAAAATCAGCGCCTTCGCGATCAAGTTTATTGATAAACGCTATGCGGGGAACTTTGTACCGGTCCGCCTGACGCCATACCGTTTCGCTCTGCGCTTCGACGCCTTCGCGCGAACTGAAAACGACGACCGCACCGTCCAAAACACGCAAACTTCTTTCAACTTCGGCGGTGAAATCGACGTGGCCGGGCGTGTCCAATAGGTTGATATGAACGTCTTTCCAGTCGAACGTTACGCACGCGGCGTAGATCGTGATACCACGATCTTGTTCTTCGGCGTCGTCGTCGGTGGTTGTCGTCCCGCTATCGACCTTGCCGACGCGGTGTTTGCTTCCCGAAAGAAACAGCATCCTTTCGGTGACCGTTGTTTTCCCGGCGTCGATGTGGGCGATGATGCCGATATTGCGAAGATTTTGAAGTTTGCGGGCCATGATATATCAGAGAAGAAAACAAACTAAAAATTGGACGTTCGAAGAGGATTGATGGTCACCGAGGGCGTTGTTGCGTGCAATAAAGGTTCGCGGCGGTGACTATCAGTAACACAGACACTCAGGCTGCAATTAGTTCTGCGCATAAAAAAACCGCCCAGCGAAATCAATTCACAGGCGGTCTTGTGTCTTCTACCAAGCGAAGTGTGCAAACGCCTTATTCGCATCGGCCATTTTATGAGTGTTTTCGCGGCGTGTCATCGCAACACCTTCACGATTGAAGGCCGCTACCAATTCGTCGGCCAAACGCAAGTGAGTTGGGCGTCCTTTCTTGTCACGAATTGCCATCAGCAACCAGCGAATTGCCAAGGACTGCTGACGTGATCGACTGACCTGCATCGGCACCTGATAGGAAGCACCACCAACGCGTTTAGACCGCACTTCGATGTGAGGTTTGACGTTTTCGACAGCCTGATGAAAAACTTCGATCGGTTCGGTGTCGGGGACACGCTTTTTGATTTCGTCTAAGGCACGGTAGAAAACGCCTTGAGCGATGGTTTTCTTGCCATCCCACATCAAGCAATTGATGAATTTACTGGCAAGAATGGAATCAAATTTTGGATCAGGACGCAGTTGCGTGCGGCTGGCGGTGATATTACCCATGTCGAATCAAACGGTTTCTAAAATGAATTGATGTGCAAAAAAATTGTGTACGTGCCGACCCAGCAGCGATGCTATTTACGTTTGGCACCGTAGCGACTGCGAGATTGCTTTCGGTTTTCCACGCCCAAGGTATCTTGGGCACCACGTACGACTTGGTAACGTACGCCTGGTAGATCGCGAACACGACCGCCACGGACCAAGACAATTGAGTGCTCTTGGAGATTGTGGCCTTCTCCGGGGATGTAGACGGTGACTTCTTTACCATTGGAAAGACGAACACGCGTAATCTTCCGCAACGCCGAGTTTGGTTTTTTTGGCGTCATAGTGCGGACCTGTAAGCACACGCCCTGCTTTTGCGGGCATTTCTCCAAAACTGGAGACTTAGTGAACTTACGCTTCTGTTTGCGGCGCTTGCGTACAAGCTGATTGATCGTGGGCATTCGTTTATTTTCCGGACATTAAACTGACGTAATACAAGGGGTTCGGCCAGCAGATTGATCTAATTGGAAGCCTATAAAAATAGTGATTCGCGAAAATGTGTCAATATCTAAATCAAGGTTTGTTAGGATCGGACGATTTTGGAACGGGATCGCTGCCGGTGACACCGTCCCGAATAACCGTTTTAAGCACGACCTCCGTCAAGTTCGTCCTGCCATCGTTTTAGTTCTTCCCACTGGCCGTCGGCCGCCAATTGAGCCTGTTGAGGCCATGTGGTCGGATCGTGGACGGCGAAACTACCGCCACCGGCGATGAGAATCGATTGGAGTTGTTCCACCGCAGTGGAGGCCAATTGAGTGAATGATGCGATGCCGCCGGCGTTCAGCAATTCAGCAATTTTGGGACCGATACCCTCAATCTTGGTGAGGTCCTCAGCCACTGCATCGCCTGCTGCGGGGGTGACTGGGACTGGGGCGTCGTTTGAACCGCCCATAATCAAAGCGTCCAATCTATCGTCCGGAGGCAGAAACGCGTCTTCACCTTCTAGGTCTTCGACCGTTGGTGGGGCGCTCGATTCTCCTGCCTCGACATAGGTCGCGGCGGATGAATCGTCGGCCGCAAGTAGCGTTTCGACACCCGCTGGGGTTTGCATGTCGCCGACCATTTTGCCACCGATCAGTTGGTCCTGCCATTCTTTCAATTGGCTCCATTCACCGTTGGCCGCCAGTAAAGCTTGGTCTGGCCAAGTGCTGGGGTCGTGGTTGGCGAAGGTTGGACCGCCGGCGTTAAGTACCGATTTGATATGGTCTGGAGGCGTCTGGGAAAGCTGAGCGAAGGATTCGATACCGCCGGCACTCAGCAGTTCAGCGATCTTGGGTCCGACGCCTTCAATTTTCGTGAAGTCGTCGCCTGCGGTAGACGTGTCGGCTAACGTCGAAACGTTGGCACCTAATCTTTCGGATTCTCCCGCCGTTGCTGGAACGCCAACCATTTCAGCCCCTAGGTCTCCCAGAGAGCCCGAGTTTGCCATCGCACTTAGGAAGTCCGATGGTGCGTCGCCATTTTGCCCTTCGTCCCCCAAGGTGTTGGTGGATGTTGCCGATTCCAGCAGTGGGAAACTGTCTTCTAAGGTTTGTGTTGGTTGTTCCGCCGCCAAACGCATGGCCTCGAGGTTGTACTGAACTTCGGATTCTTGGAAGGTGCGGAAACCCGTACCCGCCGGAATCAAGTGACCCAAAATCACGTTTTCTTTTAGACCTACAAGGTTGTCGACTTTTCCTGCCAGTGCCGCTTCGGTCAAAACCTTGGTGGTCTCTTGGAATGACGCGGCCGAGATGAAGCTAGAACTTTGCACCGAAGCTTTAGTAATACCTAACAACTGGGTGCTGTAAGTCGCCATGCGCGGCTTCGTAGATTTCGCAATGACGCCACCGAGCGTTTCGATTTTTGCATTGGTTTCCTCCAGCACATCGCGGGGAACGATTTGCCCTTTGCTAAAGTCGCTGTCACCGGGATTGGTGATCTTCACGCATTTGGAAAGCTCTTCATTTACGGTCAGCAATTCGAAGCGATCGCAAATCAAGCCCGGCAGCATGTTACTGTCACCGGCAGATTCGATTTTCACTTTCCGCAGCATCCGCGCGATGATGATTTCGACGTGTTTGTCGTTGATCTCAACACGTTGGCTACGATAGACCTGTTGGATTTCGTGGCCGAGATACTGTTGTACGGCTTCTTCCCCTGAGACTCGCAAGATATCGTGCGGCACTAATGGTCCGTCGATCAATTGCTGGCCTGCGGTGACGTGGTCGCCTGAGTGAACCAAGAATCGTTTTCCCGGTGGCACCAAGTGTTCAACTTCTAGGCCGCTTTCACTTTTGACGATGATCGTACGTTTGCCACGTTTCTTATCACCGAGTTCGATCGTGCCGTCGATTTCAGCAAGCACCGCAGGATCCTTCGGCTTACGGGCTTCGAAGATTTCGGTCACACGAGGCAGACCCCCGGTAATGTCCGAAATTCCAGATGCTTCACGGGGCGTTTCGGCGACCGCAGTACCTGTGGTGATCATTTCCCCTTCGGACACAGTGATGTTAGCCCGTTCTGGCAAGTAATAAACATCTAGGACCGTTCCGGCGTCGTCTTCGACGACGATCTGTGGGTGCAGGTCCCCTTTGAAGTCGATGATCGTGCGGCGGATCGTTCCCGAAGCCTCACGCTCCATAACCATGGTTTCGCCCTCGAGAATATCTTCGAAACGAACCTTACCGGAAACTTCTGACAAAATCGGAGCCGCAAACGGGTTCCAACGACAGAGAACGGCTTTGGCTTTGACTTCGTCCCCTTCTTTGACCAACAGGGTCGAACCGGCAGGGATCTTGTGGGAATCAAGTTCGCGCCCACGGGCGTCCAAGATCGCGATTTCCGCGTTACGGTTGAGCACAACAATGTCCCCATCGCCGTTGATCACGTGACGCATTCGAATCAGTTTAACGAAACCGGCTTTCTTACAGCGTTCTTCGTTTTTCTCGGTCGACGTATTGGCAACACCACCGATGTGGAAGGTACGCATCGTCAGTTGTGTACCCGGTTCGCCGATCGATTGGGCCGCGATGATGCCGACCGCCATACCTTCTTCGACCATGTCGCCGGTCGACATATCCATTCCATAGCACTTGCGGCAAACTCCCAAAGGAGCGTCACAAGTCATCGGACTGCGGACTTGAATTTTCTCAAGCCCCATGTCTTCGATCTTTTTGGCAATCTCGGGGGTGATCATTTGTGATTCACGCACGATGATTTCGTCGGTCACCGCGTTGACGATGTTCTGCCGCGATACGCGGCCGTTGATCGCGATAGCAAGCCGAACTTCGACTTGTTCGCCCCGGTAAATGATTCCCTTGGTAATGCCTTGGGTCGTGCCGCAATCTTCCATTGTGACCACGACATTCTGAGCAACATCAGCCAGCTTACGGGTTAGATAGCCCGAGTCAGCAGTCTTCAACGCCGTATCGGCCAAACCTTTACGAGCACCGTGAGTCGAGGAGAAGTACTCCAAAACCGAAAGGCCCTCGCGGAAGTTCGCTTTGATAGGAGTTTCGATGATCTCACCGGTCGGTTTTGCCATCAAGCCTCGCATACCGGCTAATTGGCGAATCTGTTCAACACCACCACGAGCGCCAGAGTGGGCCATCAAGTAAACCGGATTCACGTAGCCCAAGCCGCCACGATCGTCTTCCTTCATCGCCTGCATCATGACACCGGTGACCGCTTCACGAGCATGCGTCCACGTTTCCAACACTTTGTTGTAGCGTTCTTTTTCGGTGATCACGCCGCGTTCATAGTGCTTGCGAAGTTTGATAACTTCCTTTTCAGCTTCAGCGATGATTTTTTCTTTGTCGTCCGGCGTGACTAGGTCGTCGGTCGCAAAGGAAAGACCCGAACGAGTACTTTCCCGGAAACCCAATTGGTTCATGTCGTCCAACAGTTCGATCGTCGCTCGGCGGCCGAGTGCTTGGTAGCAGTCGGAAATGACGGTGGCCAGATCGCCACTTTTAAGTGGGTAGTTGTAGAAATCCATGCCTTCAGGCAGCATCATGTTGAGCATGATGCGTCCGTAAGACGTCTCGATAATCTGCGATGGCAGACGTTTTTCTTCATCGCCATTACGAATAAAACGCCCTTCTTGGATGCGGACTTTGATGCGGGCGTGAAGATTAATGACGCCTTGAGCGAACGCATGATCGGCTTCGTCCAAAGACGAAAAGATCATCCCATCGCCTTTTTGGTTGGGCAGCACCAGTGAAATGTAATAACAACCCATCACCGTGTCTTGAGACGGGCTCATGATCGGACGACCATTGGATGGAGCAAAAATGTTGTTCGTCGAAAGCATCAACGTGTGAGCTTCGACTTGGGCTTCGATCGAAAGCGGTAAGTGAACCGCCATCTGGTCTCCATCGAAATCGGCATTGAAGCCCTTGCAAACCAGTGGGTGCAGGTGAATCGCGTTGCCCTCGACCAAGGTTGGTTCGAAGGCTTGGATGCCCATCCGGTGAAGGGTTGGTGCTCGATTGAGCATGACCGGGTGGTTTTTGATTACCTGTTCGAGGATGTCCCATACCTCTTCGTCTTTCCGCTCAAGCATTTTCTTGGCGGATTTAATTGTGTCAGCGTGTCCTAGTTCTTTCAACTTCCGGATGATGAAAGGTTGGAACAGTTCTAGCGCAATCTTTTTCGGTAAGCCACACTGGTGAAGCTTCAACCGAGCACCCACCACGATCACAGACCGAGCCGAGTAATCGACGCGCTTACCAAGTAGGTTCTCCCGAAAGCGCCCTTGTTTACCTTTGATCATGTCGGTCAAAGATTTAAGCGGGCGATTACTGCTGCCCAGTACCGGACGCTTGCAGCGGTTGTTGTCAAACAGCGCGTCGACAGATTGTTGGAGCATCCGTTTTTCGTTGCGGATGATGACTTCGGGAGCGTTGAGGTCGACCAGCTTTCGCAAACGGTTGTTGCGGTTAATGATTCGACGATAAAGATCGTTGAGGTCCGAAGTCGCAAAGTTACCCGAATCCAGCAAAACAAGGGGACGCAGATCTGGAGGGATCACTGGGATAACGTCCAACACCATCCACTCGGGTTTGTTGTCGCTGTCGCGGATCGATTCCACGATCTTCAAGCGATTGGTGAGGTCTTTTCGTTTTTGTTTGGAACCCGTTTCGGCCAATTCAACCCGCAATTCGTCTGACAACTGCACAAGGTCGAGCTCACTAAGCAGTTTGCTGACCGCATCGGCGCCCATTTTGGCTTCGAAGCTGTCTTCGCCGAATTCATTGCGTGCAGCACGGTATTCTTCCTCGCTGAGCAGTTGTTGGCGTTCCAAGTCGGTGGTACCGGGATCGGTGACGACGTAATCCTGAAAGTAAATCACCTTCTCAAGGCTGCTGGTTTTCATGTTCAACAGGTTACCCAACCGCGAAGGCATCGCTTTGAAGAACCAAATGTGAACGACCGAAGCGGCCAATTCAATGTGGCCCATTCGTTTACGGCGAACCCGAGAGTGGGTTACTTTCACGCCGCAGCGATCGCAGATCATGCCTTTATACTTCATGCCACGGTACTTGCCGCACGCACATTCCCAGTCCTTTTCGGGGCCGAAAATTCGTTCGCAGAACAAACCGTCTTTTTCGGGACGGTAGGTTCGATAGTTGATCGTTTCGGGCTTTTTCACTTCACCCATCGACCATCCGCGAATGTCGTGAGGGCGGGCCAAAGAAATTTTGACCGAAGCGTAATCGTTAATGCGATCGTAGGTGGTGTCGGCAGTTGCCATAAATCACCTGCTCCTTTTATTGATGCGTTAGTAGTGTCGGTTGTTGTTTTGAATCGGGGGGATGATTAAGGCTCCCAAGGGAGCCTCGATCTTCCAATTGCGGATCAACCGCGTCGTTTTTCCAGTTGCATATTCAGTGCAAGGCCGCGAATTTCGTTGGTTAGCACATCGAAAGATGCTGGCGTGCCGGCTTCCAGTGTGTTTTCGCCTTTGACCATTGATTCGTAAATCTTGGTACGTCCTTCAACGTCGTCCGACTTTACGGTCAAAAGCTCTTGCAGAATGTAAGCGGCACCGTAGGCCTCTAGGGCCCAAACTTCCATCTCGCCAAATCGTTGGCCACCGAAACGTGCTTTCCCACCAAGCGGTTGTTGCGTAATCAACGAGTAAGGTCCGGTGCTGCGGGCGTGGACTTTGTCGTCAACCAAGTGATGCAGTTTCAACATATAGATGTAACCCACCGTGGTCTCCTGACCGCAACGCTGACCAGTACGGCCGTCATAGAGGTAGTGTTTGCCATGGCGTGGCAATCCAGCCTCCTCCAAGCAATCGTTAATGTCTTCTTCGGTCGCTCCATCGAATACCGGCGTCAGGGCTTGGAAACCAAGTTTCGATCCGGCCCAACCTAAGTGCGTTTCAAGAATCTGTCCCACGTTCATCCGCGATGGCACGCCCAACGGATTGAGCATGATCTGGATCGGCGTACCGTCTTCAAGGTATGGCATGTCTTCGACAGGTAAGATCTTCGAAATCACACCCTTGTTACCGTGGCGTCCGGCCATTTTGTCGCCCACCGAAATCGTGCGCTTGGTCGCGATGTAGACTTTCACCATCTGCAATACACCGCTGCGCAGTTCGTCGCCGCGCTTCATGCTGTTGACGGTACGGTCGCGTTGGTCCATCGCCCGTTCGACATTTGGCCACTTGTCGTTGTAGATCTGTTTGACCTGTTTGGCTTTGTCGCTGCTGGGAGTGTCTTCGACGATCGTTTTAATGCGGAAGTTCTGAGCCTTTTCGGCAACAAACTTGGGATCTTGATCTCGTACCAGAGGGGTTTCGTCTTCATCGGTCAGCGTTTTGCCGATTAAGGATTCGATCTCGGTGATCAATTCGCCAAAGGCTTGGGCAACGTTTTCGTTACCATCGGCTTCGGCGGCCGCCAGATCCTTTTCGAAGACTTTACGTTCTTCATCGGAAAGGCTGATTCGGCGGGAGAAACGTTGGGCGTCGATGACGATGCCTTCGATACCGGAGGAAACTTCCAGCGAATCGTTTTTCACGTCTTCACCAGCCCGACCGAAGATCGCGTGGAGAAGTTTTTCTTCTGGGGTGAGCTCGGTTTTCGATTTCGGCGAAACCTTACCGACCAAAATGTCGCCCGGCTTGACGTAAGTACCGACTCGAATGATTCCGTTTTCGTCCAAATCACGCAGCGCTTTTTCGCTGACGTTGGGAATGTCGCGGGTGAACTCTTCGCAGCCCAGTTTCGTATCACGGACTTCCACGTCAAACTCTTCGATGTGGATCGAAGTGTAGGTGTCGTTTTTGACAAGTTCCTCGCTGATGATGATCGCATCTTCATAGTTGCAACCATCGAATGACATGAAGCCGACCAGCACATTACGTCCAAGGGCCAGTTGACCTTTGTATGTAGCGGCGCCATCGGCAATGATTGCGTCGCGCTCAACCTTTTGGCCCGGAACGACTAGGGGTTTCTGGTTTTGGCAGGTGCGTTCGTTGAGTCCCACGTATTTTTTCAACGGGTAGACATCACTCCCGATTTCGATGCGTGTCGAATCGACGTAAGAGATTTTCCCCGCCCGTTTGGCTTTGATGATCATGCTGGAATTTTCCGCAACTCGGCGTTCCATACCAGTACCGACAATCGGAGGTTCAGCCACCAACAACGGGACCGCCTGGCGTTGCATATTCGAACCCATCAAAGCCCGGTTAGCATCGTCGTGCTCCAAGAAAGGAATCAATCCTGCCGAAACACCGACCATTTGGGCAGGTGCGATATCCATGTAGGACACCTCTTCGGGGGCGGCCAACTCGAAGTCGGCGCGGAAACGAGCAATAATGTTTCCCGCGAGATGTTTATTGGGAATGATTCCACCGGCTTGATCGACTGGCGTGTCGGCCGGCGCGACGTAGGCTTCGGTTTCTTCGTCGGCCCGCAGCCATACGATTTCGTCAGTGACTTGGCCCTTTTTCACCACTGAATAAGGCGTCACCAAAAATCCGTAATCATCCACAGTCGCGTAAATCGCCAGCGACGAAATCAAGCCGATGTTGGTGCCTTCAGGGGTTTCAATCGGGCAGATGCGACCATAGTGAGAAATGTGAACATCGCGTACTTCAAAACCGGCACGTTTACGGTTCAAACCGCCTGGCCCCAACGCCGACAAACGACGTTCATGCGTCAGTTGTGACAATGGATTGGTCTGGTCGACGACTTGGGAAAGTTCACCGCGACCAAAGAAGTAATCAATCGCAGCGGAAATACTTTTTGGATTCACCAAACTGCGCGGCGTCATGTCGTCGACTTCTTTCAGACTCATACGCTCCTGAACGGTACGGCGCAGCTTCAAGAACCCTTTTCGCATTTCGTCGCAGGCCAGTTCGTCGATCGTACGCAGACGTCGATTACCCAAGTGATCAATGTCGTCGATCTGAGCATCGCCACCGGGAGTCGAAAGCTCCAGAATGTATTTGATCGAAGCCAAAATGTCATCTGGGCGCAGGGTCATCTCTTTTTCGCTGACCCCGAGGTTGAGCTTGCGATTGATGCGGAAGCGACCAACACGTCCCAAACGGTACCGATTGGTATCAAAGAATTTCTCATGGAACAGCGTCCGTGCTTTTTCCAAAGCCGGGGGGTTTCCGGGACGCAGACGCTGGTAGATTCGCAGCAACGCTTCTTCGTGGCTGGAAGTGTTGTCTTCGGCAAGCGAATTGAAGATCAGCTGCGACTTCGGGGCTTGCATAATCTCAATGACCTTCAATTCCGAAGTACAAATCGTCTCCGCAGAATCTTTGGTAATCTTCTTCCCTGCTTCAACGATGATTTCGCCAGCGCGATCACTCGTGCCAGGATAACAAACGTCGTCGACGGCAATCTTGCCTTCAAGTTTCGCGACGCTCCGTCCGTCAAGGACTTTGACTTTAATTGTTTCGTAAAATGCGCGCAGGATATCTGAGTCTTCGCTGTACTTGGGATCCATGGCCCGCAACAAAGTCAGTGCTGAAAACTTTCCGCTTTGATCGATGCGAACGCTCAATGCGTCCTTTTTGGTGACGTTGACCTCGATCCAACTGCCGCGTTCGGGAATCACACGGCATGAAGGCATTTTCCGATCGGTGGTGGTGTCAGATTCCAATACAAAATCAATACCGGGACTGCGATGTAGCTGGCTCACGACAACGCGTTCAGCTCCGTTGATGATGAACTCACCCCCGCCCATCATGATCGGAATATCACCAAGGTAAACTTCCTCTTCGACTGGCTGCTCTTTCTCAAGTCGCAACCAGACGCG
>CALDYR010000134.1 GCA_937944405.1 uncultured Pirellulaceae bacterium | reverse complement strand
AGTCGAAATCATCAACGGACTGACCGATCAACTGCGCGACGATGATTTGCTGGCCCAAAAACTAAAACGCGACCAACACAAATTGTTGTCGATATTGCAGTATGTACAACATCAAGGCGACCGCAAAGCGTTCTTGAGATCGTATTTCGGGATCCAATAAATCGCAGTATTTCTGACACGCCCCCAATCACAATCTGGCAATCGCATCATCCCTTTCTCGCTCACCGGCGGCGGGGGTTGAGCAACATTGGGCCCAGTGGACGCGAGACGATCACATTGCGATTGGTACCTCTAACAGTGTAGGAATCCTCCACATTGCAGTTCTCACGAACCCGGTTGCCGTAAAAATGCAACGGGCGCGCCGGACGTTGCTCGATGGGCAGGCTGCGAATCCAACTGCGGTCTTGTGGCAACGCGATGGTGTACGGATAAAATCCCGTCGGACTACCCAGCCGCAGGCTTCGTTGACCGCGCGCTGAAGTGGAAAATAAACACAGCCCTAAAAAAACGACCGCACAAAATGTAACTGCCCCCTTAATTGATCTGAAAAACCTCATCCTCATCCGCCTCTTGATGTTGCAAATCCAACTGTAAACCTATCGGTAATTCAGTGTAGTTTCGCAGGCGACATCGCTAAGTCACTATTTTTAAATACCGGGCCGATTGGTCAAGTTAAATGACGGTACAGCCGCGGCTATCGCAATACGACGAATCCTTTGGCGGCTCCCCGCAAGGCTAATCGTGTGAAATATCGATTAAGACTGATCCTACTTATGACAAGTGTAAAGCACTTCTCCATTTTCATCGTGAAAGCGGAAGGTAAGCTGCGGTTTTTCAGATTTACCATCACGAGCGCAGTGAACCATTAAAAATCCCCCGGACCGTATTTTCTGCTGATGCAGATGTTTGATCACCCCTTCAGGATCGGTGCCTTCCGGATCGCCCGGCAAACGTGCCAATCGCGAATTTGCGTCAACCAATGCACCACAAGAAAACTCTTCGAATCCACTTCCGTCAACAGCATGGTACTGCCAGTGTCGGTCGCCGCAGACAATGAAAAAGTTTTGCTGATCTAGCCCGCTGGTTTTGAGGAACTTAAAAAAATCATCCCGTTCGTGTTGGAACCCTCCCACGTCACAGTGATTGTCTTTTTTTCTAAGATCGTCCGGTCCGACCATCGGCGTTGGCGAAATCAATAGCTTGTACCGCGCATCACTGGCGGCCAGTGTCCGCTGGAGCCATTGCCGCTGGTCAACGCCCCAGATGGTTTTGTCGGGGCCATCGGGCATTGCATTTGGGCTTCGATACATGCGGTTTTCAACGAACCAAATTTGCAGGTCTTGGTTTACACGATGCGTACGATAGGTCTTCGCCGCCGGCGCGTTTGCCGGTGCAAAGGGCAACTGTTCCAGCAACATTTGTCGCCCCGTTTCGGGTAACGGCAAATCATCTCCCGAATTGTCCCCATCGTCGATCCGATAATCATGGTCGTCGACCATCCAATAGCTTGGCACGGTCGCAAATAAATCAGCAAAACGCGGCTGAATAAATTGTTCGTGCCATTTCTGACGTAGCTCTGGTATCGTTTTGGCTCGAGGATGGTCGGGGGTGTCATAATAAACGTTGTCTCCAGTTCCGATAAAGAAATCGGGCCGCTGATTTTTGATCGTCTCTAACGCAGGATACCCCAATGATTTATCAGGTCCACCATAGGGTGCCGGCAGCACGGTGTTGTTCTCAATCAAGTGCTGTTTTTTGTCGATGCGACGATCACCGTGGAATTTCGCATAATTCATTCCCGTCACCACGGCGAACGACACCGAATCGGTGCGGCCAGCTCCTGGTAACGTCTTAAACTGTGATCCCGGACCGGCCGCGTCTTGTAGCCGATCGCTATCGCTGCCGATCCGCGTGGTGCAACGGTAACGCGTCCCTGGTTTTAAATCTGAGAAAAAAGCCCGCGCGATATAGTCTCGTTCGGGTAGTGCGGTGACCGTTTCAATACGTTCAACCGCGCTACGATCGATTGGCATGAGACGAAATTCGACCACGCCCGCGCTCCCCTCAATATCTCGATCGATCAGTTTGTCGCCGCGTGTCAAACGAAGTTGAATCAACGCCGAAGAAGAAGTCACTTCGCCAACCATTACCCCAGCCGGGGCTTGGAGAGGCGGCAACGCCCCCTCAGATCCTGCCACCGGTTGCCCCAAAGCGACCGCCGCCATTCGCGCCCCATAAATCATCAACACCCCCAATAAAAAACCGGTGGTCTGGAATTTGAATTTCAGTTGGGGCGCTATCTGCATCGTTTCAGCTCGCAATAGATCTCGTAATAGTAAAGGTGCTCAAAGAAGATGTTCCTCTAAAGGGTTCACCCTCAAATGTTTTTTCTACGTTCTCGGAAACTTCTCAAAATCAATTTGTCGTCGCCCCGATCGTCACGGGGTTAGCGATGCGAGGTTTGACCATCGGCCCCTCACCGCACCGCCTCCTTAACGCAGCTTACCTGCGGGCGTCCCGTCGGCCAATACGTCGACGGCATCTTTGGTCGCTTGTTCGATTGCCAATTGCCAGTCTTTGGATGCTGCGTCGGCGTAACGCGGTTGCTCATATGCGAATATTATACCGCGACTGCTATTGACGATCGCTCCTAATCCCTGTGCATCAAACGCGGGTGCGACGTTGGCCGCTGTCCCGCCTTGAGCACCGAAACCGGGCACAAGAAAAATAGAGTTAGGCATGCGCGTGCGGAGTTCCTGAAGCTGCTGTGGGTAGGTCGCTCCCACGACCGCACCGACAACACCGTACCCGCGTTCTCCAATCGTCTTGCTGCAAAGGTCTTGTACTTCATTGGCAACGCGTTGGTGAATCGTCAATTCGGAACCATCGCACCGCTGTTCCTGCAGGGCGTCACTACCGGGGTTGGACGTCTTACACAGCACAAACAAACCCGCTCCGTTCTTTTCCGCAACCTCAGTGAAGGGAGCAAGGGTATCGAATCCCATATAAGGGTTGACCGTCAAACAATCACAACCCCACGCCGAATCGGGTTTGGCGCCGAGGTATCCCCGTGCATACGCCTGTGCAGTCGATCCAATGTCACCACGCTTGGCGTCCATGACAACGACCACCCCTGAAGCTCGGGCATGATCGACAACTCTGCCCAGGGCAACCATTCCCGGCGGCCCCAACTGTTCGAAGAACGCGGCTTGCGGCTTCACCGCCGGCACAAGATCCTTGACAACGTCGATGATCGCAATGCCGAATTCAGCAAAAGCGTTCGCATGGCCCTCCCACGACGGAGTAGAGCCTACATTCTGAAGAGAGCTCGGTAACTGGTCGATGCGCGGATCGATACCGACGACTAGAGGCGTCGATTTTTGAATGATCGCCTCGGTAAGTCGATCTCCAAAATGGCACGGTGTGAATGGCTTGTCGGAAGTACTCATTGATTGATTGATCGGTGCAGAAAAAAATCAGCGTAACAAACTTCGTTCACCAGCACACGCTGAAGACACCTCACGCTAAGGTCAGTGGTTTCCCCAATCCAAACCGCAGATCAACACCTCCACAAACGTACAGCAGGCCTGAAAATTGTAAACCAATCGCCGCAGTCTTGAAAGCGGCGATTGAGAATACGACTTCCTCCACTTGGTGAATCGCGTTCCCGCCTCACACACATTCTTTTCCCATCGTAGGATCTAATGAACTGTCGCGGGAGGCCATGGACCGCTAAGAAGATTGCGTCCATACCCTTGCGTCGGCTTCATCTTCGCCGAATTCAACAAAGATCTCATTGGGATTACAGCAAACGGGACAATCCTCGATATAGTGCTGGTTTGAACCGGCCGAAAGGTCGACCGGCACGACAATCTCTTCGCCGCAAGAGTCACAAATGTAAGACGCTTCGTCATCCATGCTTCAACAGACCTCTATTTTCATTGCGATAGTTAGGAAATCGGAATTGTGATCAACACTTTTGCTTCGGTGCGTTTACCGTCAAATGCGGTCACCAAAACCTCAGTTCCGGCTTCCACGTCGACCAAGCCAGTCAATTTTGCCACTCCGTCTTCGCCGGATCTCGTGCCCCGCAAGGGGTGCCCCGCGGTGGTCATCAACCGCACGTCCGCAACAGGCAGCGTTTTAAATTCCGGCAACTTCGAACTCAACGGCCGCCCGGTCAAAGATGCTTTGGTCTCGATCACTCCACCCCCGCGTGGGTCATCGGCCGGAGCGTCGACCAAATTCCGAATACGCAGTGCAATTTGAGCATCTTGAGGCCGCGTGTCAAATTCCATTTCTAAGAAATTCCAATAGTACGGTTCATCCTTGGGACGTGGGGTCAGTTGCGGGGCGCTGTAGTCTTTGTGGTAGAGCGCAGAAATTTCCAAGTTCCGTCCATCGACATCTTGCATCTCTGGTCCGAAACCGGGCACAACGATCCTGCCGCCACTGCGTCCGATTGGGCCAAAACTGCACTCGATCACGCCTTGGTCTTTATTCTTCATAAGGCAACCATTATGCACATCGCCGTAAACGGTCACCACGCCATCCCGAGCTCCCAACAGCTCCAGCACTCGATCGGCACCGGATTTCACCCAACCCGCATAATCAGCCACCACACGATCACGTTGATCGAAATGTTTGGGGTGGTTCCCGCTGAGCGTCGATTTATCTCCGCCCCAAATCGTGTGCATCCCGCTGATGCCGGTCAAACAAATCAACGGAGACGTATCGGTCGTGAGTCGCTCTTGCAACCAACCGAATTGCTCCTCTCCTAATAAACTCCGCGTCGGATCGGTGCGATCGTAAAGGCTTTTGAACTTTTCCCATCCGGCATCGTCCCACATATCAACGTCTTGACTGCTTCGCCATGAACGCGAATCGCATACGATCAAGGTGAAATCTTGATTTGGCATTTTCCATGAACGCCACGTTTTCAAATTTACTTTCGGATCGACTTTTTCTGCTCCGGTCACCAGATGGTGCACGATCTGAAAATTGCGCCGCATGTAATCGCGGTCTTGTCCGAGCCCTTCAACGTTTCGCAACGCGATTTGCTCGGGCCCTTTCACATCGTCCATCCCAAAATCATGATCGCCGGGATTGATGACATTCCAATGTCGCATCATCTGCCAACGACTGGTAGGGCCGCAGATTGACTGCGTCACGATTTTATAAGCATCGTCAGTACTGGGTGGGTAAAGTTCCAGTTCCATATACCAAACATCGTCTTCCCACAGCATGACTTGGAATTGGTAATCATCCAAATGCTTGTATGCTTCGACGGTGGGTTGATCGCGGATCCTCCACCCTTGGAAGTCCATCTTCCAATCACCACCTGCGCGTTTTTGCACCCCACTGCTGATCGCGTGGCAGCTCAAACCGCAGACTTTATAAGGCGCCTTCAACTGGGGCAGACGCCCTACATAGTCGCCCCCGCCGGGTACATCACCGACCAACCCGGTGTGCCGCCCACAAGCCTCTGTGCCCACGCGATTGTCCGCCGTCACGTTCACTCCGTCTTTCCAAACGGTGTAATAAAGCGTTTTTTCGGCGGGACTAAATGGAAGCTCAACATTCAGCACTGTCGTGTTTCGCCGCCACTGGTTGTCGACGATTGCGCCCGAACCGGCGACCGAAACGTTCTCCCACCCGCCAGCGGGAGACTCAGAATCGGCGACCCGTAGTTCTGCGACATTGCCCTGGGACGCAAACAGCCCTACGAACTTGACCTTCCATTTCCCGTCTTCTAACCGCAGCGTATCTCCCAATGGATAACAAGAATAACAATCCGATACACCCACACTCCGGGGTTCCGAAGTTGCGGCCACCACTTTCAATTCGTCCACCGCAAAATCAATCAACCCGCGTCCTGCGACGCCAAGATAGCCAATGGTATGTTTGCCTTTGACGACATGCGTCAAGGTGATCGATTGGCCATCGGAGGAAAGTGTCGCTTCGATTTTCGATTTCTTTTTACCGTTAGGCGTGACGCGCAGTGTGAGCTTGCATTGATCCCCTGGTTCTAGTGCAAAAGCGTCCTGACCGACCGAATTCTGAGGAGGCAAAGTAATGCGCTGCCGAACGGATCCGGAGTTCAGCGGTGGCAAGATCATTTCTAAACGATTGGCGTCCGTCCAACCTACAACCACTGCGTTCTTGATCGAATGAAAGCTTTCAAATAAGTTTTGCCCCCCAATCGCAACTCCCATCACGCCATGCCCGTCTTGATACATGTTCCAACTGGCATCGTCCCGCGCTTTGGGTTCAGGCCGGTGGCCATGAAACGTGAACTCTGCAGACACTTCATAATTCCCTTGCAGAAACCACTGGGGACGGTAGGCAATCCCTAACGGCAACGACGGATCGTATTGGGTTTGATAATCGAATCCATGAGTCTGCCCATGGAACGGAAACCCAGTATGCCTCGCACGATCACCGTAGTTCCCCATGCGACGCCGCAGGACACCGTCTTTTATTTGCCAGTAGCCGGGATTGAGGCTCTGCCATTGGTGGCCCAGAAACAGTGAATCTTCTCCGTTGGCAACCAATGCTTTTCCGGTTGAAAGCAATGGCTTACTCGATACTGAATCGCCCAAAACCTGTTGACCGCTGACCGCGATCGCCGCAGCGGTCGCCGCCGAAGCCGCCAAAAAACTTCTTCGATGCACGGAGTTTTCTTCACGGGAGTGCTTTGAATTATTCATAACGTGTTTTGCAGCGAAGGTTCGGTGGTTGAAAAAAACCAGATATAGACAATGTAAATCAGAACAACGTAAACGCCATCAAACAATTTACTCAAAATTTTTTGCAAAGGTGACCTCCGCGAACGTCAAAAAGGTTAATTTGCCCGTGCTACCAATCGAAGCCCCAACGGTAAACAACCAAAAATCGACTCTCGGGAAACCGCGTTATCATTACGCCGGAGTGTTCTGGCCGCCATCACTGCGTCAACGGCCGGACGACTTGCGTTGCCGCACCATTCCGGTGCAGTCCACATTTCTGACGCAGCCAAAAAGGCTTGCGTCAGCGCGATCGGTTTTTGGTAGCACAGCAAAGTAAATCTATTTCGACTGTCAGAAGTCGCCCGGTGCCAAGTGCAGGTGGTTGGGCTTTGAGACGTCGTTCTAAATAATCCGCGCCGACGTTAACACGGTGCGGTTGGCTCCCTCCGACGGACTCACCAGCCCGACAAACGTTTTCGAAAAAAAATCTAGCGATTCTTCACCGCCCGCAACCCCAACAATATCAACAACTTAGGGCTTCTTGGGTTGATAAACTTGCATCTACGCTCGCTTCTGCGGCTTGTCTGTGGACAACCCGCGTTCTACCAATTGAAAAAGCAGTCGCATGTCTGCTTATCGTTGAACGGCGTTAAATGTTTTCAACGGCGCACTTCCAACTGCAATCCATCTTGCTGATCACCACCGAAAAATTTGCGACTGAGCGTTTTTCATCGAACTTGTTTCGATTTCAACAGACGACTCTTTTTTCAAGGGATGACATGAGCACTTCTATTTCTCAGGCGGAAGCACTGCACAGTGGATCGGTTAATATCGGCGGCAGTTTGATCACCGCGACGCTAGTTTTTGCCAGCATGAGCCCTGCGTCCGGCCAAGTCAACGAAATCTCCAGCCGTTGGAGCCGCGACGTGGCACACGTTTCGCTGGACCGCAATGGCAGGTCGCAAATCAAATTTAACCCACGCCGCTGTCGCGAATTGGGACCGGATTTATGCGAGTTCTTCCGCGCCCATGAATATGGACACGTCAACCTGCGACATTTAGAACGCGGTGTCCCCAAGGCTCAAGCCGAAGCCGAAGCCGACCGCTGGGCCGCAAGCCATGCCTCGCCCGCTGCGGTCAGGGCGGCGAGAAATTACTTTCGCTCGGGGCACGGCGGTAGTCGAATCCACGGCACCGCTGAACAACGTGCTGCCCGCATGGACGCGCGGTTGGCAACCGCTAACGGCGCGTCAACCGTGTCCCGCCATTCAGCTAATTCCTCCAGACGAATCACCGGCCGAATCGTCAACGTTGTCCCCAGAAGTTACGCAGGAAACACCGCACCATTGGTGCGCAGTCTACGGGTCGTGCGATCCCCCGCAGCGCCCGGAATTGCAACCGCGCCCCAATTTTCTGCGGCCCAACGATTCTCCCGCCAAACATCCCCAAACCGGACGCAAATCAAGCGCTCCACAACCAATGGATATGTGCCGCGCGGCGACTTTTTAAGTCCTCGATAGAGTCAAGGATTCATTTATGGAATTCAAGCGGTTGTCAACTAAAATTCAATCAGGTTCCTGCCTCAGTTCGACAGCCTTGTACTTATACTCAACTCGATGCAGGAAATCAGCCGCGCCAGAATTTTTTTTGGCGCGGCGTTTTTTACCCTGCGACACGGTAAATAATGAAAATGTTTTACTCCGCGCTGTTCGCCAACACATCAAACGGCTCATTCGTTCTACGGTCATCCCCTGGCATACCGGCGGCGATCGAGAATAGCTCTAAATGCGTACGTCTGCGGCTAGCGGTTAAACGCATTTCCGTTCTGAGGAGTTGCAAATTTCAATAGTGACGGTTGACGAGAAGTGTCAAATGTTTCTGGTTTAAGTTTTTTTCTTCTCAAATAACTCATTCTCTCCAGCGAAAACCTCTCTCTGTATCGCACCGATCGCTGCACACGGTGGCCCCAACCCCGTGAGCGCGTAAGCTGATTCCGACGCCAGACAATCCCAGCAAACACAGTAAGTGGAAGCATCGGACACTTATCGATAGACTAATCCAATGAGCATCCACTCTCCACCCACCCCCCAAACTGTTACCCCAAGCCCACTTCAGGACTTTACTCTCTGGGTTGACGGCGTCGGTGGGTTTCTAGTTTGCTGCGGTCTTAAAAACAAAATCGGCCAAGCCATCCTAAATTCCGAAGTCACCATTCCCCTTCGTGGCGACCTTGATCGCGTCCATGCGAAAATCGAAACCATCGAAGACCGACATCTGCTGCATCCGATCGGTGAAATTTCAATTGACGGAACGCCGTCCCCTGAACCTTCGCTGCTGGCCCACGGCCAGACGATAGGGTTGGGGAATTCAGTAGCGATCAGTTACCGGAAACCGCATCCCTTGAG
Source organism: uncultured Pirellulaceae bacterium (assembly GCA_937944405.1). Classification (GTDB taxonomy): domain Bacteria; phylum Planctomycetota; class Planctomycetia; order Pirellulales; family Pirellulaceae; genus Mariniblastus. Next base: position 13,940 of record CALDYR010000134.1, on the reverse strand, counting down.
TTCAACGGCGGTGCTGGATTTTGTATCCCGGCATCGAACCTATCCATGGTCCGACGCGGTGTTGATCGCGGGAGAAACGATTCTGCTGGGTGCACAGTCTAGAAACCACATTGTCTGCCCGCACTGGCACCACGAACTGATTCTCTTCCGCCGCCACAACCAATGGCACTGCAAATCAAAGGCGGACGTTTATCTCGACGGCCAGCGTCTAACCGACAACGCTTGCCTGAACGACAAAAGCCATATCTCCGGGGAAGATTTCTCGTTTTCAGTCGAAGCGGTATAAACATTGCGGCGATGCTCCCCCCGTGAATCCCTCCTCAAAGATCTATGATTTAAGCTATACTTGGTTGTGATCTTTTAAAGGCTGAATGTATGAAATTCTCTTATCCCAGCGGTTCTAAACCGCTGCAGGGGTACACGATTAAACGTGGCATCGGCGTAGGCGGGTTTGGCGAAGTCTATTTTGCCATCAGCGACGCGGGCAAGGAAATTGCGCTCAAAAAAATCCAACGCAACTTGGACATCGAACTCCGGGGAGTCCGCCAGTGCTTGAACCTCAATCATGTGAATTTGATTTCGCTCTGGGACATCAAAACTAACCGGCGGGGCGAAAGCTGGGTCGTGATGGAGTACGTTCCCGGCGTATCACTTAGAGACGTAATCGAAGCCTTTCCTAACGGCATGCCCGAATCGGAGATCAAAAAATGGTTCGCCGCTACCGCCTCGGGGGTCGCATATCTGCATAAGCACGGCATCGTCCATCGCGACTTGAAACCAGGGAACATTTTTCGCGATGACGATCAACATATTGTCAAAATCGGTGACTACGGCCTTTCCAAGTTTATCGCCTGTAATCGACGATCTGGCCACACCCAAGCCGTCGGCACTTTTCATTACATGGCCCCAGAAATCGGTAAAGGTGAGTACGGTAAAGAGATCGATATTTACGCCTTAGGGATTCTTTTGTTTGAAATGCTGACCGGCGATGTCCCGTTTAATGGTGAAAGCTCTCAAGAGATCATCATGAAGCATTTAACGGCCAATGTTCCTTTGGAGAAAGTCCCTCCCGCCTTTCACCGAGTCGTGCTGAAGTCATTGAACAAGGACCCCCAGTACCGTTATTCTTCGGTGCAGGAAATGGTTAAAGAATTACCGTGGCGAGACCTAGCCACCAACAGCGAAACGATCACCGCCCAGTACGCCCTTGGGCATCCATCGCTAATGCCGTCCGAGGGCTGTGACAGCGAACCTCCGGTCAGCCACGGCAAGGCGAAAATTGCACCGATCTTCGTTAGTGGCCACGCCTTGGAAATTCTGCGAGAGAACACTGTATTTGGCGAAGCCGCAACATCTTCGCGCCCTGTTGGCTCCCCAAGGGAATCGGAGCCGGAGTTCCGGCGTAACCCTACCGCCCACAAATCAACGGCCCCGCACCAAAACGCTGCCGGTGCGCGCCCCAAAAAATCGTTTGCAACGCAAGCCGGTACCAATTCGGTGGATCCCAAGCAAACGCTGCGGGATAACGAAATTGAATCCTCCGACGACGCCAACCAATCGGCCACTGTTGTATTGACGGGGAACATTTCCACCGGTCATCAACCGCGCCGGAGTGACAATTACGGCACCACCTCTGGCCAAGCCTCCCTCTCATCGGCGCCGGCACGTCGGTTGATTCAGTGGTGGTCCCATGGGCCGGCCGCCATGTTTTTGAAATTAGTGGTCGTTGCGATGGTGATGGCATTGATTTTCAATACCCCCGCGATGCTGCCGCAACTCGCGTTTGCGATTGGATTATTCTATTTAATAAATTACGCTCGACGACACGGCGTCTTCAGCGGCAACACAGCGACACGATTCACCACCGACGTGGCGACGCCTGACTTCCCTGCGCACGACCGGCGCGATAAAAAAATAATCTCAAACTTCGGCATCGACTTAAAACAACTGACCGTTATTAGACTTTGGTTGAACGACCGTCCTTGGCAAGAACGTTTAACAGATCTGATCGGATCTTTTTTAGTGGCCGCTTTGGCGTGTCTTGTTTTGAATTTAATTCCGTTTTCGATGGCTGCTTCACCTGCCGCTGGGCCGGACACCACCCGGTTATCGGAATCAATTCTTGAATTCTGGGGGCGATACGCATTGGCCGCCTCAGTCAGCATAAGCGCTTGCTGGGTGATATTGCTTGGCGGTAAGGTGTTCGAATTGAGCCACGGAGAAGCTTGGTTGCGGCGGGGCGCGATGGTGGTGAAGGGTTTGGGAATAGGAATTATCGGATGGACCGCCGCCGACTACTTCGGCATCACCCTAGGACTGACGCCAAGCGTGCCCCGTTTAGGCGCGTTCCGTTCGGGGGGGGCTGAGTTTGCGGATTTTCAAATCAAGGGAATCCCGGTGATCACTGCCTATCTGTTATTTTTTGGCGGACTGTTTGGAGCATTGCGTTGGTGGCATCAAGTCGATCCGGCGCGGAGGACACGGCTAAGCCTTGCGTCGGTAGGGTTGTGTTTTGTGTGGGCGATCGTTTTCAGCCATGTTTTGGGGCTGCCCACCGGTGATGCAGGTATGCTGGCGATAGCGGTGGCGACATCGCTTCAATTAGCGGCACCTTGGATTGGTGAAAAGGAAAGAAAGCGAGTCGTCGCCGAAAAACTTCGATGACGCCAACAAATGGCACGATCGGTTTACCAAGGTCATCACCGCTGGTCACCCCCGTTTGCACCGTCAAGAGCGTCCCCACTCCTTCCATTTCCATTTCCGTTTGATTATGAAATCGACCTTTCAATTTTGTGCGCTGAGGCGGTGCGGCCGATCCCGATGGATGCCTCATCGTTTTCTCCTCGGGGTCGGCAAACAGTGCGTCTGTGTGTTGGTCATCTTGATCATTCAAAGTATCACCGGCGCTTCGTCGATCGCGCAAAACGATGCGGGGGTGCCTGATTGGTTCGGTAAAGGTAATTTCACGCTCGACGGCAAGGATTATCAAGTCATCGAAACCGAAGACTTCTTTCTACGTTCCGAAGCATCGCTGGTGTTGATGGACGCGATTCGCGGTACGGTCAACCAACGCATCGACACCATCGTAGGAACCGATGCCGGCGGGTTGGTGCCATTAACCGACTCATACATTCAACGGAAAATTGTCGATGAAGAGCTGGTCATTGAAAAATCAATTGTCGATCCCACAACCCAACGCGCGATGCGGCGTCACGCGGGCTACGCGCGGCTGTGTTTCGATGGTGATTTTGTCGCAATGGTGCGGTCACAGTATCAGTTAAACTTTAAAGCCCGGCGATTACAATGGACGGGATTGGCTGGAATGTTAACGCTTTGCTGGTTAGCAACGGCGTATGGCTACCTTCGGTTGGACAACGCAACGCGGCATTTTTACTCGCGGCGTTTACAAACCTTAGCCATCATTTCGTGTTTGATTCCGTTGATCGTAGTGATTTTCATTGCCGCAGAATGGGGATTGTTTTGAAGATGTTGCTAATGGTTATCAACACATGGCCACGTTTCAAACGTTAAACTCACAGGGCGTCAGTAATCGCGGCACTAAACCGCACCGATAGAACGCAATCCCCCCCTTTATAACGACATACACGCCGCCCAAACACGAGAACTTGAAAATACAATATGCCTGAAGGTCACACCGTTCACCGCATGGCGCGCGATCACTCGAAATATCTCGCCCAACAAATCGTCAACCTTTCTTCCCCCCAAGGTAGATTCGCCCAAGAAGCAAAACGGCTTAACGGCAAACAATTGATTTCGGCATCGGCCCATGGCAAGCACTTGTTTTATCGGTGGGTGAACCCTCAGGTAGTTCGACCACGCGAAATCGTGATGCACGTCCACTTGGGGTTGTACGGTAAATTCCGAATCCATAAAAACCCGCCTCCCGAACCGCGCGGCGCGGTGCGAGTCCGAATGATTGGCGACGCACACACCATCGACCTTAACGGCCCAACGAGGTGTGAGATCATGGATTCGTCCCAACTACAATCTCTAAAAAACAGATTGGGCGTAGACCCTTTAGACCCCCAAGCAGATCCGCAAAAAGCGTATTTGCGTTTGTGCCGTTCAAAGAAACCAATCGCCACAGCGTTGCTGGACCAATCGATCATCGCTGGCATCGGCAACATATATCGGGCAGAGATCCTCCACTTGCTGGACTTGGATCCCGAAACGCCCAGTTGCGATCTGTCGCGCCCCCAGTTCGATACGCTGTGGCAGTTGACGGTCGATCTTTTTCAAATCGGCGTGAAACACGATCGTATTATCACAGTCGATCTCAATTCGATCAACAAACCGATCCGCCGACTAAACAAAGACGAACGATTGACGATCTATAAAAAACAGAACTGCCCTCGGTGTAACTCGACGGTGCGGAAGTGGGCATTAGGCGCCCGAACGATGTACGCGTGTCCCAAATGCCAACGCTGATCAGGACCAAACCAACTGATTGGGTTGGGCACCGATGGGCAATCTATTCCAGCCGGTCAAGATTGTTGACCGACCATGCACGGGGAACCCAATTAAGCCTGGTGTCGGATTACGATTTCTTCGATGGGATTTCGAACCTTCGCACAATGCTGTTGCGAATCATCTTCCGACCGATAACCGACCGGCAGAAGCACAGTCGCAGTCAAATTTTGGTCGGTCAAATTCAACAGCCGGTCATATTGGGCGGGCACAAAACCTTCCATCGGACAGCTATCGATCTTCAGCACCGCGCACGCAGCCATCATATTCCCCAACGCGATATAAATTTGCCTCTGAGCCCACTGCAAGCGCTGTTGCTCCGTCATCGACATGATCGAGCCAATCATTTGTTTGGCGTAACCGTCGAGATGCCCTTGTTCAAGGTCACGCGTTTTTTCTGCCAGTCGAGCCATTGTGCGAATGAACGCTTCGTCGACGTCGGTACGCGCCGCGATCACGATCGCATGCGACGCTTGAGCCACCTGCGGTTGATTGTAAGAAAAGGGAACGAGATCATGGCGCGTCTTCTGGTCTGAAACGACAACAAATTTGAAGGGCTGAAGCCCGTAGGAAGTTGCCGCTAAATTCCCGGAATGAAGGATCGTATCTAAATCGGCGTCGCTTACTTTTTTGGCAGGATCAAATTGTTTGGTCGCATACCGCCAGTTAAGCGCTTCGATAAAATTCATATTTAGCTTTTGATTAAGATCCGGGGACGAAGAAGGAAGTAACATCACTGCAGTCTGAAGTTAATCAAAATACACTCGAAATGTTCTCTCCCGCATTGTACCGATCGTTGACCGCCGCCCAAACCCTAGTGGTGCATCCAATTTTAATTTCTAATTCCGCACAAGAGGGCACGCAAAAGGTGACAGGCCGGTTCTCAGTCCAGTTGGCTGCCACTGGCTCAATCACATGTTTAGCCGCTTCAAAACGGATTCCCAATTTCGGATTTACAGCGGTTTACTGCGACGATTTTACTACCGCGATTTTGAATCGCCGAATCGGTAACCAATTCCGCGTACCGTTTCTACCGCGTCTGCTGCGTCGCCCATTTTCTTCCTCAGCGAACGGATGTGAACATCGATCGTACGTTCCAACACCATCGTGTCGGCCCCCAACGCCAGATCAATCAACTCAGTTCGATCAAACGCGCGCCCGGGTTGTCGGATCATCGTGTCAAGCAAACGAAATTCGCTGGGTGTGAGGTCCATGGGGTTTTCGTCAACCGACGCCCGGTGTTTGACACGATCAACTTTCACACGCCCAATAGATACCACATCGGCGCCCCCAAGATCGCGTTCCCGGCGTCTCAACAGCGACTTAATCCGTTCTAACAAAACCCGCACACTGAAGGGTTTCACGACGTAATCATCCGCCCCAACCGAAAAACCAATCAGCTGATCGGTCTCTTCGGACTTTGCCGTGAGCATCATGATTGGCGTTTCGCGCGTCGCTTGTTCGGCCCGCAATTGCCGACACGTTTCGATGCCGTCGATCACGGGAATCATCACATCTAAAACGATCATGTCCGGGTTTTTGGCCCGGGCTTGGTTCAGCCCGTCCTGCCCGTCGTGGGCGCAGTAAACTTCATACCCGGAGTTGGTAAGGTTATATTCAAGTACGTTAGCGAGGGAACGATCATCCTCGACGACGAGTATCTTAATTTTTGGCATAGGTTAGCGCACGTGCGATTCAGGAAATAAGCGCGATAGGAGATTAGCGCGACGATTTTATTTTCTATATGCCCAATAGGTGGTCGTTCTGGACACTCCTGATTCATAATAGCAGATTCAAAACCCTGTTTTTTTGCCCGTTTAGATATTCACTGCGTTCAGCAAGCCAGCATCTGCCTTCGCAGTGAAATTCCAGCCTGTAATCGCCAATCGAAGGTGGTCAAAACATCGTTACCCATGATCGAGATGGAAAGGGTTCTGGTTTATCTAGGAAAATTAAACATAAATTAATTTTTGCTTCTTAATTTACGCTGTGTGGCGTTTCCAACAGCCCCCTCCCTGTGCCGCTTCAGCACCACTTCGTCTGTTGCAAGTTATTTTGGCGGGAGTTTGGAATCCGTTGGGGTGTTCTCGTAGCGATGTCTTACGATCTCGCCAGTGGCCAGATAAACAACGTCTTCAGCGATGTTCACCGCATGGTCGGCGATGCGTTCTACATGGCGTGAGGCAGAAAAACAGTGCAGTGCCGCGTCTACGATTTCGGAGTCTTGCTTCATCAGCGATTTGAGTTCTTCGATGACCGAAAGATGAAGCTCGTCCACAGCCAGATCGCGATTGATAACTTTTTTAGCCATTTCGGCATCGGTGTCGACGAACGCATCCAACGCGAGCCTTACCATTTCGGTGGTAATGCCAATCATGCGCGGTAAATCATCGGGGATTGGGAAACACGGAAAACGATGAAGACATGCCCCGCGTTCGGCAATATTACAAGCCAGATCGGCGATGCGTTCTAAATCCGAATTGATCTTCAACACGCTCGCTAATTGCCGTAGGTCACCGGCGAAGGGTTGATGGAGTGCCAAAATTTTCAGGCACTCCTCTTCGATTTCGACTTCCGTCTGATCAACCGTCTGGTCGGCCGCGATAACTTCTTGAGCAAGTTCGGTGTTGCGTTCACAAAGCACGTCAGTGGCTTGTCCGATCATACGTTCGATGCTCCCACAAAGGGACATTAATCGGTTTTGGAGTCGCTCAAGATCGCGTTGCAGGTATTTAGAAATGTTCAAGCTCCTGAATTACAGAAAGGTCTTAACGCCGTTTTAGCGTTGTTTTGAGGCCGACTTAACGCCGCCAATGCGTCTTCGTTGGAGACGAGAAAATCGGTTACGCCGATCGGGACTCATGCCGATCTGTGGTTTAACATGCCCGCCACGCAAAGTGTACTTCACCAGCACCGCCCTGATTCGATCGGGACTCACTACCCAAATTTTCCGGTGACGTAGTCTTCGGTTTTTTGCTGCTGTGGGTTGGTAAAAATCTGTTTGGTTTGCCCCTCTTCAATGACTTCGCCTTTGAAAAAGAAGGCCGTACGGTCGCTACAACGTGACGCCTGCTGCATGTTGTGCGTCACCATGACGATGGTGTACTGTTCACGCAGTTCGTAAATCAGGTCCTCCACGCGCGAGGTTGATCCCGGATCGAGCGCCGAACAGGGTTCATCCATTAACAAAATCTCAGGGCCCGAGGCAATCGCGCGAGCTATGCACAGTCGTTGTTGCTGACCGCCAGAGAGTCCCAGCGCTGATTTGTTCAACCGGTCTTTCACTTCGTCCCAAACGGCGGCTTTTCTTAGTGACCATTCAACGAGATCTGCAAGGTCTTGTTTGGCAATTTGAAAATGAAGCCGAGGCCCGAAGGCCACATTATCGAAAATCGATTTAGGAAACGGGTTAGGTTTTTGAAACACCATTCCGATTCGACGTCGCAAATCAACCACATCGGTCTGCCGATCAAGGATCTGCAAATCCCCAACTTTGATCACGCCCGTCGCATGGGCCGAAGGAACGATATCGTTCATTCGGTTGATCCATTTCAACAGCGTGCTCTTACCACATCCTGATGGACCGATAAACGCCGTCACCTGTTTGGCCGGCAGGTTGAGATTGACGTCGTAGATTGCTTGGAATTCACCGTAAAACGCATTGAACGAATTCAACGCAATGGCAACCTCTGGAGGCGTTTCCAGTTTTTGATTCGAAGGCGTCGCGGTTTGTGCGACGTTTCTGTTCGGCTGGTTGACGTCACTCACCGACTGACTCCACGACATAATCTTCTCGATCTAATGTTTTCGACTCACGCACTATTTCTTCACCTGATGGGTTTAGCATTAACCTAACATTTTTTCGTATCGGCTGCGGATAAGGATTGCAATGGAATTCATCACCAACAATAGAACCAGCAGAACGATAATCGCGGCGGCCGCGAGATGTTCGAATCCCACGTTTTCATCGCCGGCCCATTTATAAATTGTAACGGGCAACACAGGTGTTTTCGCCATCAAATTTGTCAAACCGTTGGTCGTGACCAAGACGCCCCCCATGACCGCTAATACCGGTGCCGCTTCTCCCACGGCGCGGCTCATCGCGAGGATGGCTCCGGTCATAAATCCAGGAGTCGCCGCCGGCAGAACCACCTCCCGCACCGCCTCCCATTTCGTCGCCCCCATCCCCAACGCCGCCTCACGTAGCGACGCCGGCACTGCCCGCAAAGCCTCCTGGGAGGCAATGATTACGATCGGCAAAATCACCAACCCCAAAGTCAGCCCAGACGACAACACAGTTTTTCCAAATGGCAGGTGGAAATAGAAAAACGATTTCACCGCATAAGCCGACGGCCGTTTCCCCTTCACGACGGTCTGTTTCAACAGCACCGGATCATTCTTGGGGGCTTGTGAACGCGTGTCGACAACATTGAGCACAAACGGTGAACCTTGAGAGTTCACCGCTTCCAAGGGTTCGGTGATGCGAAATTCTTTATCGTTTTTATCCGGGCAGGGAAAATTTACAAAATCCCCTCCCAAGGTTTTTAACTGATAACGATACTCCGCACCGACCTCGCAATACGGGGGATCGTTGGGCGTGATCGAAGGGAAATAGCTGAACATATATACAAACGCCGTAACCCCCAGAATCCCATAAACAATCGAAGGCACACCAGCCAAATTGTTAATGTTCAGTTGCACCAACCAATGCAGCGCCCTGAGAATTTTATTCCGTGGTTGAAACTCCTCAAGAAAAATCGCGGTCCCGATTCCGATAGGAAGTGCACACAATGCACACAGGACACACATTGCAATCGAGCCGATGATTGCCTGCCAGATTCCACTTTCTTCTGGATTGTCTTCTAGGTGGCCAGCAAACAGAAATTCCCAGCTCAACCAACTCCCGCCGGTTATAAAAATCGAAGTCAGCAACGTGATCAGCGTCAACACGACTAACCCGCACACCAGCAGACAGAGGGTCGAAAAGTATCTGTTTTTCGCCTTACGGTTGGTTTCGCTGCGTGGGGTTGTGTAAAACTTTTCCATTAGTTGTACACCTCTTGGTATCGCATTCGAATCAGTTGACCAATCAGCGTAATGGTGAAGGTAAAAACAAACAAAACCGCGGCCACCGCATACATTGAATAGTATCCAATAGAATCGGGTTCCAAGGATTCGCTCTGGAACGTTTCCACAATAAAGCCTGTCATCGTCTGCGACGGTTGGCGCGGATCCATGGTGAACGTCGGCGTCGAACCGGCGGCCAACGCAACCACCATCGTTTCACCAATCGCCCGTGACAGCGCCAATAAAAACGCTGAAATGATCCCCGACAAAGCCGCCGGCACCACCACTTTCAGGGTCACCTCCAACCGTGTCGCCCCCAACCCGTAAGCACCTTCTCGCAATGCATTGGGGACCGAACGCAGTGCGTCTTCGGCCAATGACGTCACCAACGGTAGGCACAAAATGCCAACCGCGATCCCCGCCGAAGCAGCGTTAAAGGTTTTGAATTCGCCCACCGGTTGTAAAAGATAGGGTGTGATAAATTTGATAGCAAAAAAACCCAATACGACCGTTGGAATCCCCGCTAAAATTTCCAGCGTCGGTTTCAACACCGAACGAACCCTAGGTGAAGCGTATTCGGAAAGATAGATCGCACAGATCAAACCGATCGGCAGGGAAATCAACATCGCGATCCCGGTAATTCGGAACGTCCCGGAAACCAAAGGAAGAATTCCGTATCGCGGCGTTCCCTGTGTTTGGCCGATCGACCACCGGTTGTCGGAGAGGAAAGTCCAAGGATCGATCGCCAATTCAGCGTTATTGAAAAACCCGATCGATTGACTGAATAACAGAACGATGATGCCGACGGTGATCGCCAACGAAAAAACGCCGCAACCCACCAACAACGTCATCACCAGCGCTTCGGAAACCTTACCCATCGCCGAAGACTTGAGATCGTAGTTTCGCAACAACGCCTGTTCAAAATCGCGTTCCGATTTGCCGGCCATAGGTCTCAGGGGTTGTCAGTAAACGGATACAAAACATCAGAAAAATTCAACGGTAGGGCACTGGCGGGAGATTTCGAGCCATCCAACCTACCACCGGTTTCCCAACAACACAACGAACTGCGCATCTTACGATGCGCAATCAACGTTGATGTCAGTGAGCGTTGATTGCCATCAAACGCCCCAAATCAATCTTATCGGGCTCGCAGGTTTTCAGGTTTGAAAACGGCTTCTAGTCCACCGGAACGTTTTTCGCCTTGGTCATCCAAAAAATGGGTGCCCGTTTTGCCTTGCTCCAAGTTATCACAAACCATGTCGTAAATGGACTGGGGCAGGGGAACATAACGCGCCTCTTTTGCCAACATCGCGGCGTTTTCAAGGTAGAAGTCTACGAAAGTTTCGACTTCTAAACGTTGGTAATTTTCCACATTGATATAGATAAATAGCGGACGGCTAAACGGAGCGTATTCGCCCGATTCGATCGACGCGATCGACGGCGCGACGGGTGTATCAGTTTTCGGATTCACAATCGGAATCGCTTTCAACACGTCTTGGTTGGCTTCGAAGTACGAGTAACCAAAAAACGCAATCGCGAACTCGTCTTGTGCCACCCCGGTCACCAAGGTTTTGTCGTCCTCGCTGAGCGTCGTTTGGCTGTCGCTACGAAGTCCTTTATTGTCCTTTTTCCCGATCACTTCGACGAAGTAATCATGCGTTCCGGAAGCGATCCCCGGCGCGTAGATTGCGATTTTTTTGTCCGGCCAACTGGCGTCGACGGCGCTCCAAGTCTTTGCGGCGAAATCTTCACGGAAAATCTTTTTCAGTTGATCGACGGTCAATGATTTTATGAACGTATTGTTCTTGTTCACGACAACGGTCAAACCGTCGTACGCGACGGGCGCTTCGACAAAGCTGACCCCCGCTTCTTGGCACAGTTTGAACTCTTTTTCCTTCACCGGACGCGATGCGTCTGAAAAGTCACATTCTTTATTTGCCAGCGCTTTGAAACCATTGCCGGTGCCCTGACCGCTGACCGACACGTTCACTTTTGTAAATCGTTTATTGAACTCTTCCCGCGCCTTGATGGAAATCGGCTCAACGGTGCTCGAACCTTCGACGACGACTTTGCCTTTGAGCGAATTATTAACCTCAAAAGAACTCGAAGAACCAGCTGTCCCGGTCGCCTCCCCTTCACCCGCCGGTGCTTTCTTCGGTTGATCGCAACCGGCCAGTACGATAGCCGTTGCAGTGATGAAGCAGAGGAGAACAAACGCTTTAGGTGAGTTTTTCATTTTCCTGTTTTTTTAAAGGGTTTAAGAATTAGATTAGGCTTCTCACGGTCGCTGCCAGTGGCTAGGTACCGATCTGTTTAGCAGATCAACACATACTAATCTGCTCGCCTGAACGCCGATAAGGGTAACGCCCCTCTATTAACCAATGGTTAAGATTGCTTAATGATTCAGTTTTTTTAAGCCACGCCGCCACGACGGAAACCTGAAACCCACAAAACGCCACCAGCGGCCAACAACCGAACCTTACAGCAAAAACTGCTTTGAAGTTTCATCCAGAAAGTGTTTCAATTGCGCTCGCCAAACAACTTCCCTACGCTCCTATGAACCAATAACTTTCTGCGCCGCGTAAGATCGTTTTTCCGCAAAAAATCAGCGTTTCTGTTCCGGCAAAGACGAAATGGGGCCGGTAACCGAAAACTCAATCGGCACCGACGCTACGCCCGCGCTCTCGCCCTCTCGATACGCGATAGCTTGCAAAGTAATGGGGCCGACACCTAGCGCGGCGGTCGAAATCTCAGCCGAACCTTTGGCTGATGTGATCACGCCGACCGTCTTAAAGTTCTGTCGAATGACAATTTTGTCTCCGAAGTTTGTTTCAGCGGTGACTTTAACGGGCATCGGAAACGCGTAAATCTCTTTTTCGACGGTGGCTTTCGTAAAACGCTCTTTGTTGTTGATGATCAACGGTAAGATCGCCGTTCCGCGCGCCTCGATCCCGTTCCGTGCTACCGATACGACACGCACTTCGTGAAATCCGTCTTTCAGATCGGCGGTGTCCAGGTTGATGCTATCGATGTTCGAAGCACGATGGATCATCGCGCCATCAAGAAATATTTCGACGCCCGCGGCAGCAACCTTGGAACCTGCGCGCGATAATTCAAGCTTCACTTTTCCGGAGACCGTTTCCATCGGTTGGGGCGCGGTGATCGCAATTTTGGGCCTTTTCACAAACGGTTGGCACAGTGGGTCGGCCACTAAAATGATCTGATACGGCCCGTGAACCGACTGATAAAACGCTTCGGCCAACGAACACCCCGAAACGTAATGAGCATGGATCATCGGATGCGGGAATTTAGCCTGCAACGCATAGGGTTCGACGACCGTCCCGCAGGCACCCGCGGCGCCAAATCGCAAAAACTCTGACAGTTTCGTTTGGCTATTACTAATAAAATAACCACCACTGCTGGTTAAGTTATCGGCGATCGCGCCTGCCACGAACTTACATCCAGAGGCTTCGAAATCAAATTTCGCAGTGCCACAAGTCAGCCCCAGAATATCATCTCGTTTGCTCGGAAGACTCGTTTTTTCAATCCGAGACTGGTACCCCAACTGCTTTAAGACTTGAATCGCAGGGTTAAAGTTTCTTAATCGCGTCGTCGTACGAACGTCCTTGGTGTGGGTGAAGTACATCGTTCCTTGCGGATGTGAATCATCGGCGTTTGCCGCGCGGGTAAGGTAGTTAATGGAATCTCGATCGCTGATTCCAAAGTCACGTGTCACCGAGAGTATCGACGAAAGAAAATAACGCCTTCCCTGTCCGGTTCGATTGATCATCCCGTTGGGTGCCCAAGCGTAGGCATTGCGAAAACCGTGCGGCGGAATAAAAGGAGATTTGGTTTTCTTCATCCGCCGCAGCAAATCATCGAACTCAGGAGCCTCCCGTAGGTTGTCGAATTTCGACTCCCGGTCAATCAAATCAGCATCTTGCCATCCCATCGCTGCGGCATGCTTGAGTGCTTTGAGGGACTGAGAGACCTCGTCTTTCTGCGCCAGAAACTTCGCCAGTTGATAATGGACTGCCGATTGTCCAGGGTACTTTTTCGCCAACTTCGATAGCGTTTGCAATCCCGTTTCAAACTCGTCGCCGGATTTGTCGATCGCGGCCAGCGCTTGGCGATACTCCTCTTGGACGGTTCCCATGAAAGGAGTGACCAACCCCGTCCGAAATGGAAAACGATAATAATTGTTACAGTTCAACGCCATGTACGACGGATCGTCGACCAGCACCTGCGTCGCGAAATAGGTCATCGAAGTCAGCGATGCGATCGGTGCGTAGATCTTGGACTGAAAGGTCCCCCCAACGGCTTCTTTAAGAATCTTTTGATGTTCGGCAATGTTGACGCGCGTCGGAAAGTCGGACGAGTAAACG
>CALDYR010000133.1 GCA_937944405.1 uncultured Pirellulaceae bacterium | reverse complement strand
AACAATGCTTTCACACCGCTTACTAAACCAACCCTGCCAACGCCGCTCATCACGGCAATGTTTGACCGGGTCGAGCAGCTGGAATAATTGCTACCCGACTTAGTTCATATGATCTTGTGCTTAAAAAACTATTTGCTTGATTGAAATCAAACGCCGGGAAAACCCAACACTTGACTCCTCAAACGAATTTACAAGAGGTCTCTACTAAATTGTCAAAGATCGGTGCTTCGTGAGAAGCAATGACTGGAAAAGCTAAGTGCCAGTCATGAAGGCCAGATCTTACTGAGTGAAGTTTAACCGTCAACAGCCAATTGCCGTTTTTCGAAAAATACTTCACTGAGCAAGTTGTCGGAATTAACCAGACGTTTCTGCTCCACCAAGTTTTGCTAAAAACTGCCACTGGAGGTGCCAGTGCTAACTTGGTTTCCCAAACATCGGAACTTTGAAGTATTGACTTGAATCAACTTTTCAAAAACTCGTTTGCTCAAGAGGGCGGAAGTAGATCGGAATTTCCTCCCAGAGGAAAGGGGTGTTCTGGAGATTTCTCAAAATAAGGTTTAGGAAGTCGATTTTCAGCGCGATAGTTCCGCACCCTATCGAGCTTTTCTCAGACTTCGCCACTGGTTTTTTGCGTTTGTTTTTAGAGTCGGAATTTACCAAAGCGCTGTTATGAGGGCTTTACGGTAAACGTCACACCAGTTGCCACTTTTTCCGCAAAAACCATTCCACTGACAGAACCAGAACGAACAAGAACACAAACGCGCCGGCGTCGACTTGCGTGTCACCGATTCTCCACGTCGTGGGGACGGAAATTTTTTCGATGGGCGGATGGGCAATCAGTTCATCAAGCAAAGGTCCAACGTCTTGGGGAACCATGGCACGACCGCCGAAGGATTTAGTTTCATTGGCCAGACGGGTTAATCTATCAGGGTCAGCGACAGGATTGGATTTTTCCTTGTCCCGATCCATGATCACAAAATCGCGTTGTGATTGACCGATCATCGCGCCCGCCCGAGCCCCCCGGACTTCAACCCGGTAAAGCCCGGCCGTGTTGACCGCATCGGGATCGATCTCCGAATAAAATTCGTTGCCTGATCGTTGCACCGGAAGCATGATCTGTTGCCCGTTGGGATGGGTCAATTGTGCTTCAAAATCGACGTCACTCTGGGTTTCCCCTGCCACCGTTTTGGCACTGATGCCAAAACGAATTCGCGGTCGCGGCGAAAACCGACGTTGCGGCAAATCAATGGAAACCGTTTCGTCATTCTTAGAGTCCCAATACGCCAGCCACAAAATAATTTGCCGCCAAAACTGGTCGTATTCTTGTTTGAAAGTACGTTGCTTGGGGTCGTTGTTGAGCCGGAAATAATTCCACCGTCGAGTCGAATCGCCGGCAAAGGCAAGTACGCGTCCTCCAACACCGACGCTGGTGGAGACGAGGATCGGGCTACGTGTTTCGTCATCGCTTTCGAGTAAAACAAGTGCGTTGTTCTTCACCGATTTAAATCGGTTTGCCCCCGCCAGTGGCGGCAAATCCGCCCAAGCATCCAACCCTGAATCGCCTAGTTTCGTTAGGTAGTGATTACGAGTTGGTCGCAGTTTCAGATTGCGGTTGATGTGCAATTCGCGGCGAACATCTACTCCGAATGCTTGGCTTTCACCCGTCGTCATTTCGATCGGTAACACGTCAGCCAACGGAGTTTTAGCGTAGGCGCCGGCTCCAAAGCTGTGCGTCCCGCCGAGCATGATCAATCCTTTTCCGTCGTTCACCGCTTTGGCTAATGCCTCCAACGGACGAGCCTTGCTATTGCGGTCGCTGATTGTTCGAGCGTCTACATCGTCTAAAATGAAAATGTCGTAAGTTGGGTCTTGGAAGAGCATTTCCAATTGTTTCAGTCCTGTCGGTGGCCCACTTTCTTTAGGTACAACTAATTGGAAATCTACCTCAATGAAGTCGGCCGTTGCCAGCGCTCGACGCAGTGACATTTGTTCGAAACCAAGACTACCGTTGACGTAAAGGATGCGCATCCCTTTGTCGTTGACCGTCAAAAACGCATCGAGTTCGTTGTTGCGAAGCGCCTGTTCCCCCGGCATCGGAAGCGCCCGGATTTTAATCCGGTATTCGCCCGGTTGGGTTGGTTTATACGTCAGTTCGATGGTCATTTCTTCAAGCGCGCCGGTTGGGCGGACGAAGACCGGATCCCCCGCGAGTTGTTCGTTTCCGTCGCGATCGATCAAGTACATTTGGACCTTGATGTCTTGATTGGCGTACCCGCGAGCGACCAGAGTTGCAGTCGCGTTTAGGTTGTTTTTGACGTTGACGACATGTTGTTCAGCAAAGTTCTTGACCGCCACGTCTGCCAATTGCCCGTTGTCTCCGGGCAACCCAAACAACACGCTGAACAGAGGGATTTCGAGATCTTTGAGAGTGTCAATCGCGGTGGCAAGATCCACATTAGGCGACGTCGCGGTCTGCACGCCGTCGCTGCCCAAGATGATCCCGATCAAACGTTCGCCACGTGATTCGATGCCTGCTTGAAAAATGGGCGCCGCCAGATCGGTTTCGCTGCCTTGTGGATTTTCGGGCAACGTCACGACACCGTCGACAACGTCGATCGGATACGCTTGGGTGTCGAAACCAAAGAACTTTACATCAATTTTGTTTTCCTCAAGCGCGCGAAATTTACTGCCGTTTTCTTGAACCATTTTCGCCAACGCCGCCCAACGTGTTGAGTCGTCGCTGACGTGGGGGAGCTCCATACTGCGTGTCGTGTCCAGCAAAAACATCAGCACCGCTGATTGATTTTGCTCGGTTACTTTGACGCACCCCGGTCGCAGACACGCCAAAAGCGCAAGCCCGATCGCAAAAGCTCTGAGCCCAACGAGGGTCGCCAATTTGGGCGGGGCCAAGGTTTTAAAGTTCGGCCCCAACAGCAACAACAAAACTAACGCCAGAATGATCAGCGCTAGCAACAGCGGGCTAAAGATCGGTAGTAAAGAAATCGAATCCATGAAATGGGTCTAACGCGTTATCTCAGGCGATCGACCTACCCCTTGTAAAACCGGTTAGACAGTAAATGTTCCACTCCCATCACCACCAAGGCTAACAGCATCAGCAGCGGAAAGAACTCTTGCCCTTTCCGCGCGGTGCCTTGTTGAAGTTCGATAGCGTTTTGGTCGGTCGCGATTTGGTAACGCCCGGATCCCAATACTAGATCCACGTCGTCTTGACCGACGCGCGTCAAATCGGTTTCCCGGAGGGACAGATTGGCGCTAAACCCGCGTTGCAAGGGGATTCCATCGTAGTTTCCCTGCAAGTAATAATTGCCTGGGGTGTCCGCAAATTTATAGCTGATGCGTCCATTAACGGTCGAAATGTTGGTCGGAGTCTTCTCGGAGACCGGAGAAAACGCACGGTAGGTTTCTGGAAAGTGGGTTACATCATTTCGCAACGCAATAACTTGCCCGACCGGCACATTGATCGAATCGCGATCGCCCTGCAAAAGGTATTTCCCGATGTCAACGGTCAGCTGATAAATGGGCCAGTTATCCCCCACGAACAGGTCATTCCACACCTCACGTTCCGTGGAATAAGAGGGTTCGGAGATGGGCGTCAGCATCACCATCACCACCCCTGATCCGATCGTTCTTTCCAGCAGCGCTGGTTCGCGGTCGGTGAAACGCAGCGGTATTTCAGTCGGATACTTCTCCCAAGTCGAATCACGTTCAATGCCCCAGTGATAGTAAACAGGATTCGTGTTCCACGGCACCGACGATTCAAATTTGCGAAACATTTTGAAGATCGGATGGGTCAATCGGTCAGGGCTGAACGCGACATCGCCTGCCGGAGCGCGAAAAGGAAACGTTAATCGCCCCCCCAAAATTTCTGTTGCTTGGGGGTGTAAAAAACTTTTTTCGGCGGCGCCTTTGCGCAGCGCATTGTGCCCCAGAAAGATTCCCAGGGCGTTTCCGTTTTCCACCGACGCATGAAGCCCGTCCCACATCGACAATGACAGCGGCGCGGGATCCAACAGGTAAACAATATCGAAACCGTCAAGCTGTTCTGGCGACTGCAAATCGAATTGATTGATCGTTGTGACGTCGAATTGCGACTTGCCGTCATCCTGTGATTCATAGGGCGAAATGCACGCGGCCAAGGCATCAGGCAGCGCATCGGGACCGTGTACGATCAGCACCGGCACGGCCGATTTCACTTCGAATGAAAAGTACCTGCGGTCATCCCCCGGTAATCCATCGGCGTTATTAAGTGCGACGCTGCCGTGGTAGGTTCCCTCGGGCAAGTCATCGGCGAACGAGAAACGTAAAGGCGCTGTTGCGGTGCGGGGACCGGTTGGTGCCATCGTCGGTGTGAGTGTCGTTTGAGTCAGCATTTGCTGCGGGTACAGCGTTTTCCCGTCGCGCACGACGGGGCGCGACGGATCGTTGGCTTGAATTTGAAACGTGATCGAAGGAACCGTTTCAGCCCCTAGACGATCCACGTCGCAGCTGACAACAATTTCGCCGCGCGGCGGAATCGAAGCTGCGTTCAGTTCTAACGGCTGTAGAGAGAGGTTGTTTGGTTCTTTAACACCGACGTCGATTAAGAAAATGCTGGTGTCATCGTTTTCGACCAATCGTTTGAGCGCCGCGCCGCTCGTCTCAGTCGTCCAACTTTTCTCCGTCAGGTCGGTGAAGATGTAGACCTCTCGGCGTTGGAGTTCAGATTTTTCAATCAATGGCAAGGCACGATCGAGCGTATCGGGAATGGTCGCCGACTGATAAACAATATCTAATTTGCCTAACCGTTTCGCCGCCGCAGCGGTGTCGACAGAGAAAAACGGTGTGTCGTGATCGGTCGCCGCGACGCAGACTTGGCTTTCGATCGGGAGTTGGTTGATCAGCCACGCAGCGATGCCTTTTGCTTTTTCGAAACGAGTTTCATTTTCGAAACGGTACTCCATGGTTGGACTGTTGTCGACCAAAACAATGGCCGCGACCGGTTCGTTGCTGCGACCGATCAATCTGCCGCCGCTGTCTTTGCCGAAAACCTGCATCACCGTATGAACTAAAAAAAACATCAACAGAATGCTGATCAGCCCCAGTACCGAGACCAGCATAAGGTTTCGGTTTTCTCGAAACCAAGCCGCAGCGGCGATCAATCCGACCACCACGGTCGCAAAACCGATCCCTCCGAGGGTCAACCATTTGCCAAAATCAGCCGACGCGACCGATAGCCCGGCAAAAGCCAGTGCCACTAATCCGATCAACAAACATCGCAATAACAACAGCAACAGGTGTCGCAGTCTCATGCGCGATTGGTTTGTGGCGCTGCGTTTTTGCAGAAAACGCAGCGCTGGAAACGTCATCACCACTGGTTTGGGCTGCATCAGGAAATGCAGCAACACCGGTACCGCAAGGAGTACGCCGCCAAGCCCTAAGACACTCAAGTGGGCCAATGTCATCGCTTACCCCCTTGCCCTGCGACTGATAAGGTATTCCAAGAGCGCTTTGTCGAATTGCATACTGGTGTCGATGGGGACGTAATCGATCCCGTTTTTTTGACATTGCCGATTCAATGATGCGCGAAATGCTTCGATCTGATCCACGTAGTCGCTTCGAAACCCGTCAGCGTCGACTCGGAGTTCGTCGCCGGTTTCCGGGTCCTTCATTTTGCAGACCCCATTGAAAGGGAAGCTGACTTCGGCTTCGTCAAGGATGTGAAACATGATCACGTCGTGGCCGCTGTGGCGGAGGCGAAAGACAGCGTCCATGGTTTCTTTTTCGTCGATCAGGAAGTCCGAAAAAATCATCACCAAGCTGCGGTTTTTTAGCATCGCGGCCAGTTGGAAGATACTGTTGCGAAAATCTGTAACGCCTGCAGGTTTGAGGTTGGAGAGCAGCGAAATCAAATTACCCAACTGAGTTCGTTTGCTGCGCGGAGGCAACGAATGCCGAATTTTATCGTTGAAAGTGATGAGGCCAACGGGATCCTGCTGATTGACCATCAGGTAGGCCAATGATGCGGCCAGACAAATCCCGTAATCGAACTTGGTCAGCGTCTGACGATAGGTGTATCCCATCGAGTGACTGAGATCCATCACCAGATACCCGGTGATGTTTGTCTCGGATTCGAATTTTTTTACGTAGTACTTATCGGTTTTTGCGTAAACCTGCCAGTCGATGTCTTTGAGGTCGTCACCTTGGGTGTATTTGCGGTGTTCGCTGAATTCGACGCTGAAGCCATGAAAAGGGCTGGCGTGGAGCCCGTGCAAGAAGCCTTTGACGACAAACTGGGCCCGCAGGTCGAGCCGTTTGATCTGGTTGATGACTTCGGGTTTGAGGTATTTTTCGACTGACATTTTCAACAGCGCGGCGGTGTTTTCGTGTGCGTCCTTACCAGCGGGGTGCGGCCCGAGGGGATTGGGGCGGCTGTGAAATTACGCCCTTGTGCCGCAGGTTTAGTTTCTCAGGTGGCGGCGGATTGAAGCTTCGATATGTTCCTATTCTTCATATTTAGGCACTGCGGGGGTGGGGATTTCGTCGATCAAGCGCTGAATAACGTCTTCGGTGGTCATGCCTTCGGCTTGGGCTTGGAAGTTGGTGCTGACGCGATGCCGAAGCACTGCTAATGCAACTTTTTTTACGTCTTCGATGCCGACAGAAAATCGTCCGTCCATCGCCGCCATCGCTTTGCCTCCCGAGATTAAGAACTGCCCGGCGCGCGGCCCGGCGCCCCAGTCGACTAATTCCTTCACAAACGCGGGCGCTTGTTGGTCGGCTGGGCGGGTCGATCGGACCAACTGAGCCACATATTTGATGATGTAATCGCTGACGGCGACTGAATTTACCAACTTCTGTAAATTCACAATCGCTTTGGCGGAAAGAATCTTTCGCACATCCTGTTTTTCGTCGCGACTGGACGCGCTGAGGATTTGTTCTTCTTCTGTGGCAGTAGGGTAACCGACTTTGATGTTGAACATGAATCGATCTAATTGGGCTTCAGGCAATGGATAGGTTCCTTCCTGTTCGATCGGGTTTTGGGTCGCGATGGTGAAAAACGGGGGCGCCAGATTGAAGGTCTTGGTGCCGATGGTAACTTCGCGCTCTTGCATCGCCTGAAGAAGTGCGGCTTGGGTTTTGGGCGGCGTGCGGTTGATTTCGTCCGCCAACAGGATGTTGGTGAAAATAGGCCCTTCGACAAAACGGAATTGGCGTCGACCGTTTTCGTCTTCGTCCAACACGTTGGTGCCGGTGATGTCTGATGGCATTAGGTCGGGCGTGAATTGGATCCGTTTGAAGTTCACATCCAAAATTTTAGCGATCGTGCTGACCATCAGTGTTTTGGCCAGTCCGGGGACGCCCTCTAACAGGCAGTGTCCACGCGTGAAGATCGCCGCAAACACTTGGTCGATGACTTGCTCTTGGCCAACGATGACCTTGTGGAGTTCTTGCTCCATAACTTTTCGGTGTTGGCTGAACTCTTGCAGAACGTCGCCTAAACTTCGTGATTTTCCGGACACTCGTTCCTCTTGGATCTTTGGTTGGGACAAAGTTTAATTTGTGTCGTGCCGTAAAATATTGTGAACCGAATCCGTTGGACGTTAAGCAGGCGTCATCGGACCAGCGCGTTGGGGCTGATTGGGGCGAATGAAGTTGCCGATCTACGCAACATTTAATTCTATTGTATGATCAACAGTACGGTACAGCAACGCGCGTGATCGATCGATGTATTCATTTATTAGCGACCGAGTTTTTAACGACCGAGTTTTCTAGCGACTGGTGAATTGATGGACTGGCCAAAAAAGTTGAACTTGGGATTGCCAGGTGCCGTTGCGATCACGGTCGCGGTTTGGGTGTTATTCGCCGTGACGACCGTCCAACCCTGTCAGGCCCAACGTAATCGCCGCAACAGAGTCATCAGGGATGTCTCCGCCGAAGCGGTTCGGCAATCGGTCGCCCAAGGGGTGAGCTTTCTTAAAGATCAACGAATCCGTGGCGGCAGTTGGCCCATGCACACCCGGACCGGTGACGTCACGGCGTTGGCGACGTTGGCGCTGCTGAACGCTGGAGAAGATCCTGAATCACCGTGGATGCGAAGTTCACTGGACTACATCAGGGCCCAGATGGATGTTGAAAACCTAACGACCTACAGCGCGGGGTTGAAGATCATGGTCTTAGCGATGGCGGACCCCGAAGGGAGACAGTATCGGCGTGACGTCGAAAAAACCGTTCAATGGTTAGTCGATCAGCAATCGCGCAGTGGTGGTTGGAGCTACGGGGGTGGGGTGAATGGGGGCGGTAAAGGCGATGCGTCGAATTCCCAATTCGCGATCCTCGGACTGCACGAAGCCTCCCGGATGGGGATCGAAATTGATCAACGCGTTTGGGAGCGTGCTCAAGGTTTTTGGAAAGAGTGTTTTAACGAAGGAGGCGGCTTCGGTTACGTACCCGGCGATCCCCGGGTGCGATCTTCGATGACGTGCGCGGGGATTTCATCTTGGATTATCATCGAAGAAAATTTAGCCGACTTCCGTGATTTGGTCGACGGAGGATCGGCAGTGTGTTGCGGTTTGGAAAATCGTTTGGGCCCGGTCGAAAAATCGATCAAATCCTTGGGACGTAATTTCGGCGTACGAGCCAACAACGGCGTGCAGTACTATTACCTCTATGCTCTCGAACGCGCCGGAAGATTGTCGGGACAACGTTTTTTTGGGCCCCACGATTGGTATCGCGCCGGAGCCAAAGCGATCGTTTCCAAACAAAATAAAATCACTGGCGCCTGGCGCGGCGTGGGGCTTGGTGAAAAGGTAGAAGTCATCGCGACGTCGATGGCATTGTTGTTTTTGTCAAAAGGCAAACGCCCCGTTGCGATCGGGAAGTATCAATATGGCGATGATGACCAGTGGAACCAGCACCCCAAAGGCATTCATTATTTGACGCGCCAATTAGAAAAACAATGGCGGACCAAACTCAACTGGCAGACCGTTCGGTCACAAAACGCAACAGTAGACAATTTGTTGGAATCACCCGTTTTGCATATTTCAGGACGCCAGGCGATCGAGCTTAACGAATTTCAAAAGCAGAATCTCAAAAGATACGTTGAAACCGGTGGCTTTATCTTTGCCGAAGCGTGCGAAGGTGAGGGCTGCGGTGACGCGCGTGCGTTTGGTCGTTCGTTTGAGGCGTTGATGGAGGAACTTTTTCCTGAAAGCGTCCTTCAGCCATTGCCGGCAGATCATCCCTTATGGTCGGCCCATCATACGATCTTGCCCAATCCAGAACGACCGTTGCTGGGACTGCAAGCCTGCTGTCGAACGAGCGTCGTTTACTGCCCGAAGAATTTATCGTGTTACTGGAACGTCAATCGGCCGGCGTTTAAGAAATTCATCGCCGACAACCCCAACCCCGTGTTGCAGGGGCGCGTTAATTACTGTTCTGAACTTGGGGTGAACGTGATCGCGTACGCCACGGGCCGACAGTTGCGCGAAAAAGGCGAAACTCCCAAACTGGAGGAGGATAACGCCACGTCTGTTCTGGTTAATCGTGCGCTGAATTTTCCCAAACTGATTCATTCCGGTGGCAGCGACGAAGCGCCCAACGCGTGGAAAAACATTCTTAAACAGTTGGATGCTGTTGGTTTGCAGGTCAGTTTAGAGAAGAAGATGGTGAACGCCCGTATCGAAGAATTAGCCGACTTTCCGATTATCTTCATGCACGGACGGAGTAAGTTCAAATTCGACGAAGCTGAGCGCGAGTCATTGCGCGCGTATCTTGATTCTGGCGGGTTTATTTTTGCCGATGCGATCTGCAGTAACGAAGCATTTCGCCGATCTTTCCAGCAAGAAATACTTACCATCACCGGGGAACGTTTGGCGAAGATTCCAGCAGATCACGCACTGTGGAGTGCTCGTTATTCGGGCCGTAAGATTGAACGCGTGACACTGCGTACAAAAGACGCTTCTTACCCAGGCGGATTCCGCCCTTCCGAGGTGCCGCCGCAATTCGAGGGACTGGAACTCAACGGTCGAATGGTCGTGGCGTTTTCCAAATACGATTTAAGTTGTGCGTTGGAGAACGTGGCGGTCAGCCAATGCGATGGTCTGACCCGCCAAGACGCCGAAAAAATTGCCTTTAACGTGTTGTTATATGCGTTGCGAGTCGATTGATCGGCATAGATTGATCAGACGCCGTCTGCAACGGTCGTTACTTGCTTCGTCAGTGCGTTCTGCGCAATCCGAATTGGTTTACAGGTAACGCAAGCCGTCTTCGGTCATCGCCAGAGGAATGTCGAAGTGGAGTTTGTCGATCTGTTGCAGCGTTTCTTCATCCAGCACAACATCAGACGCGGCAAGGTTGTCAGCCAATTGGTCTAACTGGCTGACGCCGATAATTGTGGAGGCGACGAAATCATGTTGTTTGCTCCATGCGACCGCCAGCGTTGTTACACTGATCGAAAGGCTGTTCGCAATTTCGGTCAATCGCCGAGTCGTTTCCAAGGTTCTTTCGTTGACAAATCGCAGCGCCATCTTTTTCTGACGACCCGCACCCTTGATCAGGTATTCACTGAAACGAGCCGCCGCTGGCAAATCGCCTTTGGTGTTGTATTTTCCGGTTAATACTCCCCCCCCCAGCGGCGAATAGGGCAACAAGCTCACGTTCTCCTTGCGGCACACCTGAGCCAATTCGCTTTCGCAGCGCCGGTTGATCAACGAGAAGTTGTTTTGAATCGTGTCGTAACGCACCAGACCGTATTCATCAGAAGCTTGCAGGCTTTTCATGACGCCCCAACAGGTTTCGTTACTGCAACCAACGACCCGCACTTTTCCTTCTTGGACTAATTCAGAGAGCGCCGTCAGGGTGTCTTGGTAACGCATCCCGTGATCGGGCCAGTGCGTTTGATAGAGATCGATATAGTCGGTTTGTAAACGCGCCAGCGATTGCTCTACTGCCATACGAATTTGGTGGCGATCCAATGTCGTCATGCCGTCACGCACAGGCGGGGTGAACCAGCCATGCCCAGCGCCGGTAACTTTTGTTGCAATAATTACTGAATGCCGAGGTTTCGTTTTAAGCCATCGGCCAATGATTTCCTCCGTTACCCCGACCGTTTGGGCCGATGGAGGAACGGGGTAGATTTCCGCCGCGTCAAAGAAATTGATCCCATGTTCATAGGCGTGATCCATAATCCTAAACGATTCCGCCTCATCTGCTTGCCCGCCGAAAGTCATCGTGCCAAGACAGATTTCAGAAACTACTAATCCACTTTTGCCAAGTCGTCGTCGCTGCATTGTGCGTCTCGCTCGTGTTTTGATTTTTCGAAGTCCGCCAAAGTTAACTGAGGTGACGATAGCCCATCGGAAGATTGATGCAAAGGGCACAATACCGCAGAGTGCGGTTTAGATTTACGGAGATGGTTGAGATCAACCGACGGCAGTGTTGCTTCACTGCTACGCCTTAACACGATCGTCAATGAGAGCGTTATCGACCATCTTCACGCCGCGCGTTGTGTCTAAAAGAAACCACGATCACACCGGCGGGAACTGAAATCAGCGGCAGGCCAGCGAAAACAAGTAGTTTACAGGACTACCGAGTTGGGGAACTAGCACATGATTGAACCAAGGCGCGTTTGCTGATTTGCAAACGCGCCTTAGTTATGTCTTCCCCGTCATCTTAGTTGAGGAGGCACCACCTTTCTGGAAGCGCCAACGTTGGGAGAGCCCATGAATCTATTTTTCCAGTTTCGCAATCTGGCGCGGCGACAACCACTGATCGATCGAGTCTTTAGAGACGACCCGCGAGTTAATTTTCGTCAACTGCATCGGTGTTAGTCCGAGTGTTTTCAGTTTTTCGTTAGATGCGATTTGCCTTTTTTGATCGCTTTGCGGGGCGCGTCGATAGCCTCCGTCGAAGCTGAAAAGAGAGACATTTTTGAGGCGTGTCTTCCGTTCAATTTCCTGTTGTTCCACTTTGGTTGGCAGGAACACAGCATGGGCACAATCAAATGTTTCGGCGTTTTTCACCAAGTCAATCAGTTCGATCTTTTCG
The DNA here is from genome assembly GCA_937944405.1 of uncultured Pirellulaceae bacterium. Lineage (GTDB taxonomy): Bacteria > Planctomycetota > Planctomycetia > Pirellulales > Pirellulaceae > Mariniblastus. Next base: position 27,470 of record CALDYR010000133.1, on the reverse strand, counting down.
TCGTTGTATTTTACAACGACAACTTCGTGTCCATCGTAAAATCCAGCTTCAGTCGCGATTACCCCATCGAGCGAACCAAGCTTGGCCTCTCCTGTCCAAAAGCAGTACATCGCAAAAACAGCGATTCGATTGCTAGGACTGGATTCGGGGATCAGTACATTGGTTAAGTAGCCGGGGGCAGTTTTACCAGAAGTCTCAATAGCGCTCACCAAACGAGTCGCTGTTGAATGGATGGTCCAGACTTTGTCTTTCCGGGGGATGATGTCGTTGAGTTGCGGACTCAAGAACCGCATCACTTGGTAGTTCCACGCCGGTTCGTTGAACTGGTTCAGGACTTCTTTGTCTTTCCCGCCAGCGTTATTGTAGATGGCGACGGGGATAAAGTTTTCTTCAAGCGCCTCAACAATCAAAGGTTGGGCCAACACCTGCTGGCCGTATTTTTGACAACCCTGTCAGCCGGGGACTTCTTGAAACAGAATCGCGATCGGTTTGTCTTTTTGTTTCGAATCAGCAACCGCGCTGTTCAAATCGCGCTGCCAACGGACATTGCCAAGTTCTACCGGTTGGGATACCGATCCGCTTCGGTCTTGAGCTTGTTCTTGCGGCGCCGGTTTGGCAAACGCTTTAGAATTGGCTAGAAAAGCAACAATTACAACTGCTGCGCAAAAAACAATGCAACACAGGGCCAAAATTATCGGCGCGGCTTTCACGTTGGTTGTAGAAATAGGAATTGGCTTCATGGATGCTCCTAATTAGTTTTCCCTCAATTGTAGCCTTCAGACGTTTGTCTGAGGGCGGAACTTTCGCCTTTAGTCTGATATTGTGCCACGTGTGTTTGGTGTTTCACTAAAGACCTGACATAATTTTAGCGACTGTGTTAATTTCCGCGCGACCTACGCCCCCCCGAAAGGCGACTCCAATGCAAGACGACGATTTAGTGGCCGCTGCCGAATTCAGCAACGACGTTGAAGCCCAACAGGCAATCAATCTACTGGCCGAACATGGTATCGTGGCCCAAATGAATGATGAAGGCGGGGCCTTCGATCTTGGGATCGGTGAATTGGCGGGAATCGAGATCATCGTCGCCGAAACGAACTTAGAAAAAGCCCAACATTTGTTGGCAGAATTAAACGACGCTCAAACGCAAACCTGTCCGGCATGGAAATGCCAATGTGGCGAAGATGTCGACGAGGGGTTCTTTGCGTGTTGGTCCTGTGGGGCGGAGTACGAAGCCGATCTCTAGTTCATCAGGGGGCCAATCGCAATCGGGGTTGCTGTTGGAAATGTCCTGCGATCAAACCAGCTTGCGGCGGGACTTGGATCGGAACGCAAGGTAGCTGGTCAACACTGCGCCTAGTGGCTGGCTGGTGTCGATCAGCACGTGGTCAATTCCCGCCGCGGAGCAGACCTGTTTCACGCGCGACATGTACTGGTCCACCGCTTTTAAATAAGAGGCTCGCAACGCCCGCGGTTCGGTGTGGAGTTGGTGGTCCACCTCCATCCCCTTAAACAGCGTATTTTCTTGAAATGGAAACTCTAATTCGTCGTGGTGCATGATGTGAAAGACGATCACTTCATGTCGCCGCAGGCGGAACTGTCGCAACGATTTCCCCAATTGATCGGGGTCGAGAAATAAATCTGAGAACAAACAGATAAGCCCGCGTCCGCGAATCTGTGACGCCAACGCCATGAACGGGTCGTTGATGTCGGTTTGATTATCGGGCTGAGTTTCCTCCAGTTCGTGCAAGATCAATTTAAGGTGCGACGGGTGCGAACTGGCTTTCGTTGTTTTGTCGATTTGATTACTGAAGGTCACCATCCCAACGGAGTCCTGTTGCTGCTGCATCAGGTAGCCAAGGCTTGCCGCAGCGGTCGACGCGTAATCAAATTTGCTCCACCCCGATTCTTCGCCGTACCGCATTGATTTGCTGCAGTCAACCAAGAGATGACATTTGAGATTGGTTTCTTCTTCGTACTCTTTGATATACAGCCGGTCGGTTTTGGACCAAACTTTCCAATCGATGTGTCGCAGGTCATCGCCCGGCGAATACTCTCTGTGAGCTGCGAATTCGATCGCGAATCCGTTGTAGGGACTGCGATGTTGGCCGGTGATGAAACCTTCAACGACCAAACGAGCGCGGACTTCTAAACGCTTGATTTTATCCAGCGTTTTTGGGTCCAAGTAGTTTTTTGATTTGTCTGTTTTGGCCATGAAAGCTGTCACGTGAGTAAGAGAAAAAAACGGCATGCCCCGGCGGGCGCCCCTCAATCAACCCCCAATCGATTGTCAACTCCCGATCAGCGCGCCGCTGGGGAAAGATGCCATCCAAGGCGATCCTAAGTTTATCGCGTTTCCCGAATTTTAGTGGCAAGCTTCAAAATCGTAGTGGGATCGGCCAGAATTCCCGATGGCTGTATTTGAGTGAATTCCGGGGGAATCCCAATACATTCACTGGAGAAGGCAAGCCTGCGGCGTACTTGGTGCCACAAAGTTCCGATAGGCACTAATTTTATCCAAACGCTTTTTGCACTTCGGGAACCATTTGATCGCCATCGTTTCGTTCGGGCAGTTCGGTGAGCAACCGGGTGATGATGTCGTCGGATGAAATGCCTGAAGATTCGGCGTTGAAGTTCGTGATCACGCGATGACGCAGCACCGGAAGCGCGACCGCCCGCACGTCTTCGGTGCTGGCGAAAGTACGTCCATTGAGCACCGCGCGGGCTTTAGCGCCCAATAAAAGGTTCTGTACACCGCGCGGCCCGGCGCCCCAACTGATTGCCTCTTTGACGAATTCTGGACAGTCGTTTTCGAGGACTCTTGTCGCCCGCACCAAACGCAGGGCGAAGTGAATCACGTGCGGGGCAACGGGAACTTTGCGAACCAGTTGCTGCAACCGCAGGATGTCTTCGGCGGAGAGAATTTGTTTGACGTCCGAATCAAGGTCCGCCGTCGTTGTCGCCGCGATGAGGTATTCTTCATCGTAGTTGGGGTATTTGACAAAGACTTTGAACATAAAACGATCTTGCTGAGCCTCGGGCAAGGTGTAGGTGCCTTCCTGTTCGATCGGATTCTGCGTCGCCAGCACGAAGAACGGGGCCGGTAGTTCGTTGCGTTGCCCGCCGATGGTGACTTGTTTTTCCTGCATCGCTTCGAGCAACGCTGCTTGGGTCTTGGGCGGGGTGCGGTTGATCTCATCAGCCAGCACGATGTTGGAAAAAATCGGGCCCTTAAGAAATTTGAATTCGCGGGTGCCGGAGGTTTTGTCTTCTTGAATGACTTCGGTTCCGACGATGTCGCTGGGCATAAGGTCGGGGGTGAATTGGATACGATTGAAGTCCAAATTCAGTGTTCGGGCCAAAGTGCTGACCATCAGCGTTTTGGCCAGTCCCGGCACACCCTCCAATAGGCAATGACCGCGTGCAAAGATCGCGATCATAATTTGTTCGATGACTTCATGTTGGCCGACGATGACTTTCGAGAGTTCGTTGCGCACCGCTGTGTGAGCCTCTTTCAGTCGTTCGAGGGCGGCCAGGTCGTCGCCGGCAAGGTCGGTTCCGGCAGGGGAAGGTTGGTCGTTCATTTATGTTTCCTAATTATATTGGTCGCTTTGGCAGCGTTCCTATTTTTTAGTGGCAACTTCTTTGTTGGTTATTTTCGCAACTTTGTGACGCCGAGTGCGCCCAAAGTTTGCTGCTAAAGTCCGGGAATCGCCACTTTTTTTCTGGCTGTTTTTTTTTCGGGGCAGTTTAAGCCTGAGCATATTATCACTGTTGCGGCTTCAGTTTTCATCGCCAAAGTGTAAAAGGTCAAGGGAAAGATAACGAATTTATTTCCCTTCCCTGTTCCCCTTTGGGCCTCAAAATCTACTGAAAACCAGCTTGCGGGCCAACGATTTAGACTTCACTGGCCTCCCGGCGGCGCATTTAAAACGCGTTCTAAGATGGCGGCGCGTGACAAATCCATCTTTGCATCTCCCCAGTTGCCCCACATTTAGGCGGTTGCGGAGAGAAATTGTTTTTGCTCACTTTGGAAATTCTAATCCCAAGTTGATCTGGTTAATCGTGCCCCGCATGAAATAATACCACCATGCCGATTCAAATGAATTCCGATATCATTCCCCCGCCGTCCGAACAGGAACGGGGCTTTCGCTGGCGCTCTCCTGGATCTTCGTTTTTTATTTCTATTGTGACCCATGTGGCGATCGCTGTTGCGCTGATCTTTTTCGGAACCTTCACTGTGCCCAAGGGCACGACTGACGCCCCACGTCCCGGCGGAATCGTTTTGACACAGTCAACCGCTGGTCAAGAACCGGAGTACCTCACTGAGACCGACGTCGCGCAGTTAGAGGATTTGTCTACTGAGCTCGCCGGTCCGACTTCGGCTCAAATGGCCGCCGCGATGCCGGCCCCCGAATTAAAAACTCCCCAGACGCTGGATCTGCCGGGAGTTGCGCCACCGCGCATCGAAACCAATGCCAATGCGATGGCAGAAGTTCCCACCTTTGCCCCGGAGACGTTGAAGTATGAACTGTCCAAGGCCGATTTGAAGCAGATCGCCAAAGATCGCGCCTTCTTTGAGGCTCAGCGTCCCAAAGGGGATCTGACCACCGTCAGCATTTTCAACGGAGGCGGAGTGTCGGGCCGCAAGTTTGTCTTTGTGATCGACCGGTCGCACAGTATGGGCGGCGAAGGGTTGGGCGTATTGAACCGGGCGCGTCAAGAACTTATCACTGCGATTGATGGATTGGAGGACAATCATGAGTTTCAAATTGTGGCCTACCATGACAGCACGATTGTCATTTCGGAAAGAAAGTTGCTGCCTGCGACCCCAATGAACAAGCAACGGGTGGCACCGTTTTTTGAGAACGTCGGCGCGTTTGGCGCGACCAACCACTTTTACGGGTTGTTGGTGGGGTTGGGATTTAAACCGGACGTTTTAATGTTCATGACCGATGGTGGTTCTCCCGATTTGACTCCCGATGAAATTAAACGAGTGAGAAAGATGGCGGGCGCGAAAACTCAAATCCACTGTATTCAATTTGGTTCCGGCAGTTTGCAACGTACGACATCGTTTATGAAAAAAATTGCCTTGGAGAACCAAGGCAGCTTCCGTTACATCGACGTCAATAAATGGCGGTCCGGCAGACGTTAACTACGCTATCATGCTGGCTGGAGGATTTGTATGTTTGGGATTTGGATGGGGGGGCGAACCTTATGCTAAGAATGCTTCGGAAGTTATGGTGCACGACGCGGTTGGCGCCGTCAGATTTCGCAGCGCTGCTTTGTTTGTTCGTTGTGTCGGTGTCGGTTTCAGGGGTATCGATCTCCACCGCCCGGGCGGTGGAGTTGACGGTTCACTTCCGCAGCGGTACGGTCCTGACCGGCGACGTTGCTGACCAGTCGATCGCCTGGACAACGGTGGCTGCCAACGGTGCGGTCAGCCAATTCACTTATAAAACCGACCAAATCAAATCGTTGGCTTTGTCTGCAACCGAATCGAGCGCGCAGACGATCGGTGTCCGGCAACTGCTCAATCAGCTCAATGATGCTGACTATCACAAACGAGAATCTGCTCAGCGACAGTTGAAAACTACGGTCGGGAAGTATCGCAGCATCGTCGAATCTTTCGTCGATCACTCGTCGTTTGAAGTGCGTTATCGCGTGAACCAGTTATTGAAGGAGAAAAACTCCCAAACCGCAGCGTCAACGAAACACCAGTGGGATCGCATTACGCTAAACGATGGAAGGGTCTGGGAAGGTGAGGCGACCAATTTTTCGTTGAACTTGGTCGCTTATGGGAAGACGATCAAACTGCAACGAAGCAATGTGCTGGGGCTGAGAAACGGTCCCACAGCAACACCCGCGCAGCCTAGCGCGGTTAACGAGGCCAACGCGACCGGCGAAGGTGCAGGTGCAGGCCCAGCATTGGCCCAAGTCAATTTGTTTCACCGTTTTGAGGACTTTAATGCGCCGGGGCAAAAAGAATTCCGCTTCGATATTCTGCCTGACGGCAAACCGTTTGCGCTGAAAATGAAGCTGGATGATTTTTTCATCGATGACGGGCTATTGTTTCGCCATGCCGAAAAAGGATTTGTCGGGATATCGTCTTACCCTTTCAAATTTGATCCGCTGCCGGTGGGCGGGCGTTCGGTGTGTCTTTACGGGGAGCGAATGGGACGTAACCACAAAGGGGTAATGGAGATTCGGTTTTGCGAACCTGGTAATCCGCTGGTTGCGGCAGGCGTCTATGAATTCGGAACCTTTATCGCGAAGGTTGGTTTTCGACGCGACATCATTTTAGAAGCCTACGGAGCTCAAGGTCAGTTGCTGGCGACGGTCGAAGGCACCGATCAAAAGTGCGTATTTGCCGGTGTCAAATCAAATCAGCTGATCACCAAAGTTCTTATCCTTTCGAATCCTTATTTGAAAACGATCGAACGAAAAATTGACGACGATTATGCGATTGACACGTTGCGAATGTCGACGCCCATTGCGGCCAATGTGCATCCGCAGGAGCAGGAGCGAATGACTCAGGTCGTTCTCAAGAACGGCGATGTGATAAATTGGGCGGCGTTGAACTTCACCAGGGACCAAAAACTGCGTCTATTGGTGCGGAAGGTTGTGGATCAACCGATGGAGCTTCTGTTCCCGTTGACAGAAATTCGTTCGGCCTATTTTGGTAGACCGCGCCAAACCAGCTCCGCTTGGCAAACGCTGTTTGAGGACGGCAGTCGCATCAATGTGTTACCCGGTAAATTGTTTCAATCAGCGCGGTTTGGGGTTTCGTTTACGCCCGGCGATTTTGTGGGTTGTTGGCCGGCCGCGTCGGCGCCTCGTTTGCCCGTGGCCGACGATTTTAACGGCGGTCAATCGTCGCCGTTGGTAGTGTTTCCGACCTGCCGTGTGCGTACGAAGTCTGCCGAGTTTTTGTCCGACCGCGTGTCGTGGGTCGAAGATCGCAAGTTACAACAGCCGCTTCAATTGGGCGACCGAGACACCGATGAAGACCCGACACCGCAACAAACAATGTTTAAATACTCCGATACGTTGGCAAATCAGTTACCAACGCTTTGGACGCGTCCCCCCAAGGTTCTACCCAGCGACGGTAGCTTTATTCATCTGACCGACGGCCATCGGTTGGCGTTCGGAAAACAAGGCCAGTTCGAACTTAAAGGTATCGGGATACGCACCATCACCGTGGCTCACCGAGATGGCCCCCCCAAGGATATTCCCTTAACGGATCTGTTATCGATCGAGTTCGGCGATCGCTGATTGAAAAAACGGGTTTACAAACGCAACGAAGCAAAAGCTTAAATCAACTTTATTTAACGATATTCAATGGTAACGATGGAAACTCTCGATGTTATCGCCGTAGGGGCTCATCCTGACGATTGCGAAATTGGTTGCGGCGGCACGTTGGCGGCGCTGGCGGCAACGGGTCTGTCGGTCGGGATTATCGACCTGACCGACGGCGAACCAACGCCTGGATCGCCTTCGCCGGCGGTGCGAATTGCCGAAGCCCATGCCGCCGCAGATGCCTTGGGGATCACCAAGCGTATCATTCTGGACCTTCCCAATCGCCGGCTGTTTGACAGTTTTGAAGCGCGGGTAGCGCTGGCGACTGAGTTCCGGCGTTATCGCCCGAAGTTAGTGCTGAGCATTGGCGGCAAGACTCCGATGGCGTCCCCCGACCATTGGCAGGCCATGCAGATTACCGACGCGGCCGTATTTTACGCGCGGTTAAGTAAGTGGGATGATCAGTTTGACGATCTGCCGGTTCACAATATCGCCCGCCAGATTTACTTTTCGTTGATGTTGGAATCGGACACCGTAGGCACCGGTCCAAAGCAGTTCGTGCAGGATATCACGGCGACTTGGGGGCGAAAAATGGATGCAGTGCGATGTTATGCCACTCAGTTTCCGCCAGCAAAATCACACGTGTTTGAAAAAGTCGAAACGATCTGTAAAATTCGTGGAATCGCTGCCGGTTTTGAATATGGGGAAGCTTTCACGTCCACACGCGCGATCGGTTCGACCGATTTATTTCAAACGCTTCAATTAACGCCTAAATTAGGATAGGCGACGCCAAGAAAATATGCCAACTCAACGCATTACGTTTCAAAATCACCAAGGCGTTCCGCTTGCTGGGATTATCGAACGGCCTGTTGGTCGGTCGCAGGCGACGGCAGTTTTCGCTCATTGTTTTACCTGCACCAAAGACCTCAAGGGAACCGTGAAAATTAGCCGCGCTCTGGCGGCATTAGGAATAACGGTTTTGCGATTCGATTTTACCGGGCTGGGGGGAAGTCAGGGCGATTTTTCGGAGTCGAATTTTCAAACCAACCTCCAAGATCTTGACGCGGCGGTTGCTTGGATGGTTGCAAACGAAGAGCCTGTGGATTTGCTGGTCGGGCACTCCCTGGGCGGTGCGGCGGCGATGGCTTTAGCAATGCACTTGGAGACGGTGCGGGGCGTCGTAACGCTGGCGTCGCCGTCGGACACGCTTCATTTGGCTGACGTGTTGGACGATTTGAATCCAGCAATCGAAACTGACGGGGTGGGCGCTGTGGTGATCGGCGGCATCACGCACACGATCAAAAAACAGATGCTCGACGTGCTACGATCCTTTGATTTGAAAGCCTCCATTGAAAGGCTTGGGAAACCGCATCTGATTTTGCATTCGCCAGCAGACAAGACGGTCGATTATTCTCACGCCCTGAATTTATTGGCCTGGACCGGGGGGCCTAAGTCTTTGGTGACCCTCAACGGTGCCGACCATTTGTTGATCAATCAAAAATGCGATACTGACGACGTTGCGGCGTTGATCGGACTGTGGGCGCGGCAGTGGTGCCGGTCGTGAAATTCCGTTCCCTCGACCGAGCGTTGACAAAAATGATGCCAGAGGGGCCATTGATGATGGCCCCTCTGGCGTTATCGTGGATTACTGATTTCGCGCGATATCGTTTGACGCCGGAGCGTTCTCTGTAACGTCGATTTTACGATTGGCGGTAGATTCAGTGCCGGGAACTAGCAGCGGCCCCGGCGAGTTGTCGTCGATGATCCTTTGGAGTTCTGTTCCGGCGACTGATTCGACGTCGATTAAACGATCGGTCAACGCCACCAAAGCGTTTTTGCGGTCGCGGAGGATTTTCCGAACCCGTGTTAAGGCTTCTTCGACGATGGTGTTGACTTCTTCGTCTATTTCTCGGGCCGTTTGTTCGCTGTACATGCGGCTGGAGAGACCGGCCGAAGCTCCGGCCAGAAACGGACTGCTGCGGTCTTGTTTAAAATTGACGCGTCCCATGGAGCTCATGCCGTACTGCATCACCATGGAACGGGCGATGTCGGTGGCCCTTTCAAGGTCGTTTGACGCACCGGTGGAAATGTCGGTGTAGATCAATTCTTCGGCCAAAGTTCCAGCCAGTAACACTTGCAATTCGCTTTCGAGTTCCCCTTTGGTCATTAAAAACCGGTCTTTGGTGGGACGTTGCATGGTGTATCCAAGGGCAGCCAGTCCACGTGGAATGATGGAGACTTTGTGAACCGGGTCGGTGTCGGGCAGCACGAACGCTACCAGCGCGTGGCCGGCTTCGTGATAGGCGACACGCTCCTTTTCTTCGACTGACATGACGCGCTGTTTTTTCTCCAAACCTGCGGTGACGCGTTCAACGGCTTCGTTAAAGTTGTCCATCACGACGGTGGTTTGGTTACCACGGGCGGCCAACAACGCCGCTTCGTTGACCAAATTGGCCAGTTCGGCGCCGCCGAACCCGGGGCTGATCGCGGCGATTTTTTCAAGTTCGACGTTAGGGTCGAGCTTAACGTTTTTCACGTGGACTTTGAGGATTTCTTCGCGACCACGAATGTCAGGGCGATCGACTAAGACGTGGCGGTCGAAACGTCCTGGCCGCATCAGTGCTTGGTCGAGCGTTTCGGGGCGGTTAGTGGCCGCCATCACGATCACTCCGCTGTTGGAACTGAATCCGTCCATTTCAACCAGCAACGCGTTGAGCGTTTGTTCGCGTTCATCGTGTCCCCCGGGGGCTCCGTTGCCGCGCGTTTTCCCTAACGCGTCTAATTCATCGATAAATATGATGCAGGGCGATTTTGCTTCGGCCTGTTGGAACATATCACGCACACGGGCCGCACCGACACCGACAAACATTTCGACGAAATCACTACCCGAGAGACTGAAGAACGGTACGCCGGCTTCTCCCGCGATGGCTTTGGCCAAAAGTGTTTTTCCCGTTCCGGGAGGGCCAACCAAGAGTACGCCACGCGGAATTTTACCGCCCAGCTTCTGGTACTTTTCCGCGTTCTGCAAAAAGTCCACGACCTCTTTGACTTCTTCGACCGCTTCGTCGATGCCAGCGACATCGTTGAAGCTAACGCCCAGTTCTTCTTCGGCGTAGAGTTTGCCACGACTGCGTCCGAATTGCATCGGGCCGCCGGCCCCGCCCAATCGTTTCATCATGTAATAGAAAAACGTAAATGTCGCCAATAGCAAGAAGACCAAGAACCCGTAGCGATCCCAAAATCCGGGGCCGCTGGTGTTTTCCCAACGGATATTAGACTCGGTCAGCGATTTGCGTAATTGTTCGTTGGTCCGTTCTGAGTCGTCCTTGTAAACAGTGAAAGACTTGAGGGGCGCTGTGCCGGAGGTGTCGGCCTTGCCCTGTTCATAGACCAAGCACTTCCCTTCGATCTTGGTGGGGCTGAGTCTCAGGTCGTTGGGTTTGGCAAAAACAAGCGGATAAGGTTTTCCTGCCCGTTGCGAAATGGTGGCTTCACCGGTGGAGCCTTCTGCCAATTGGTCGCTATCGGGGAGGTATTTTGTATTGGCGATCAACTGCTCGAATTTGCTGTAGCTGATTTCTTGGTTGGACTGAGATAGCACCAAGAATAAGCACACCGCCAGTGATGCGACCACCAAAAGCGCGAACCACATCGTGGTAGAGTTTTTTGAATCGGGAGTTCTTTTCTGATCATTGTCCATAAAAAGGCCTGTTTCATGTCGAAATGGGAAAACAGCGAAGTGCCGTGGTGTTTGGTAAGAGCGCTGGAGCGGGGGCGGGCCGAAGTGCTTAAAGGGAAAAAAAAGACGCTTTCACAAATAAGTCGGTCTGCCAAATTTCAGTTCTACCAACCTCTGAACTTCGGTTGATGCAGATGGGATGCCATACTTGCTACGCGCGTCACACAGGGCTGGTTCATATTCCGCAAAATTTCCATGTTTTCAACCGGGCGTATTGTCCATTGGCTCGATTGGCCGAAGCGCAGAACTCACAATGATAGGGTGTTCCCGTGTTCGTCTTGTGGCCGATAGAGCCTGAATTTAGAATGCGGGCGGTGATAATCGCTAGGTCGTGTTCAAAACCGCAGAAAACACCTTTCTAATTAGATATTCTATTGCTTTGCTGGCAAATGTCAGCCGGGAGTCCTCTTTACGCTGCATGGCAGCGTTTATTTTTTTAAACACTTTGTTGGTTCAAGCAGACACTAAATTTCATAACCGCTGTCTTTGGCTTTCTTTTTCTATGACTTCACCGCAACATATCGCGATTCTTGGTGCTACCGGCAGTGTCGGTCGGAGCGCGCTTGATGTGGTTAAGTCGATCGACGGGATGGAAGTGTTCGCGATCAGCGGACGATCGCAGTTGGACTTACTTGAGCAACAGGCCCAAGAGTTTCACCCCAAATATGTCGTTGCCGCCGACCCTGTCACAGCAACCCCGTTTCAATTTCGCACTGACGCCGAAGTCCTAATCGGGGCGGAACATTTAAAAACGATCGCCAGCGACCCGCGCGTTGACACCGTGTTGGCGTCGATTGTTGGGTTTGCCGGTTTAGAAAGTGCGCTCGCAGCTGTCGAACACGGGAAACGATTGGCCCTTGCCAATAAAGAAACATTGGTCGTCGGCGGTCACTTGATTAACGCCGCGGCGGTTCGATCGGGAGCCGAAATTCTGCCGGTCGACAGTGAACATTCGGCGATTTTTCAAGCCATCCAAAGCGGCAAACGAAGCGCAGTCAAAAAAATCGTGCTGACCGCGTCAGGCGGTCCGTTCCGCGAATTCCATGCCGACGAAATGCATGGCGTCACCGTCGAACAGGCCCTCGCTCACCCCACATGGGACATGGGACGTAAGATCTCGATCGATTCGGCGACGATGATGAACAAGGCACTGGAAATCATCGAAGCCAAGTGGTTATTCGATATCAGTGCCGATCAAATCGAGGTTGTCATTCACCCGCAATCGCTGATTCATTCGATGGTCACCTTTGTGGATAATTCGACGATGGCTCAAATGAGCCCTCCGGACATGCGATTGCCAATTCAGTATGCGCTGACTTGGCCAGACCGTGTTGCGGGGCCTGCGGCCGATTTTGATTTTTCGGTGGCCCATCAATTTGATTTTCATCCTCCCGACTTCGATCGCTTTCCGGCGTTGGAGTTAGGATTTGAAGTCGCGCGGACCGGTGGTTCGGCAGGGGCAGTGGTCAACGCAGCCAACGAGGCGGCGGTGTCAGCATTTTTAGACAGGAAGTTATCGTTTACCGATATCGTCGGCGCATGCCGGGAAGTTTTAGAACAACATAATTTTGAATCTCACCCCACCTTCGAGCAGCTAGTGGCGGCCGATCGATGGGCGAGACAGGAGATGGCGAAGTGGATCACTGCGTGATATTAGCGGACAATTTTTGGGCCAACCCCGCCTCTTACTGGGCGATTCTTCAGATGGTGATGGGGCTGGGGGCGGTGATCTTTGTCCATGAATTGGGACACTTCTTGGTCGCCAAAATGTGCGGCGTAAAATGCGACAAATTTTACGTTGGCTTCGATGCGTTTGACATCAAAATCGGAGATCGTGTCATCATTCCTAAATCGTTGCTGAAGTATCAGTGGGGCGAAACGGAATATGGTATCGGAATCATGCCTTTCGGCGGTTACGTCAAAATGTTGGGCCAAGACGATAACCCGGCCAATATGGAAGAGGAAATCAAACGTTCAATGGCCGACGGGGAAGACGTCAGTGAAGCGCTGTCCGCCGGCCTAATCGATCGTGAAAAAATGGATCCGCGCAGCTATCTGGCAAAATCCGTTGTCCAACGAATGATGATTATTTCGGCCGGCGTGATTTTCAATTTAGTGTTTGCCGTGCTGTTTGCGGCGTTGGCCTTCAAAGCGGGAGTCGACTACCAACCGCCTTCGGTCGGCACCGTGATCGGCGGTGGCCCGGCATGGGAAAATAACTTGGTTGGTGCGGACATTAAACGCATCGGTACACAACAGGTCGAAGGCAACTACTTCACCCAGGCCGACATGTCCAATGAAATTATTTTCAATGGCGATGAAAGTCCATTGGAATTCGAAGTCCAACGGTACAATCAATCGGAAACGTCGATCGTACAAATCACCCCTCGCAAAGGCGTTTTGAGGGCGGCCCCGGACCTGCCGTTCATTGGTTCCGGATTTCGTTTAGAACCGATCATCGGAGAACAAGGCGCGATTAAGGGTAACACCGCCTTCGACGCCCAACCCGCCTTCGAGCCCAAAGATCGCATCGTCGAACTCAATGGAACCAAAATCGAAACCGATATCGATCTACGGCATGTCCTGATGCGCGACGCTGATAAAGTCGCTCAATTCGTGCTTCAGCGCGTTACCGAAGACGGAGAAACCACTCAAATCACAACCGATGTCAAACCCAACCCGTTTCGTCGATTCGGTTTTGGATTGACGTGGGGGTCAATCACCGCGATCCAGCAGGAGTCCCCTGCAGTTGCCGCAGGATTAAAAGTGGGCGATGAAATTCTGAAGGTCGACGGGCAAACGCGCGGCGATCTGTTGGTCTTTAATAATCAATTGACCAAAGCCGCGCGGTCCAACAAAACGATCGAACTGACAATCAAACGCGATGGCCAAGATCAAACAATTACCGTCCAACCTGTCGTGCCAAATGTGATTTCGAACGCCCCACCCTTTCAGGTGGTGCCTGTTGACGCGTTGGGAATCGCGATCGCTTACACCAATGTGATTGAAATGATTGAACCCGGAACACCTGCCGAAACATCGGGGCTAACGGTCGGCGACGAAATCAAAACCTTTGAATTCCTGTTGACCGAAGAACAAAAGAAAGATGATCCAGCGTTAGACGGCGAAGTCGTCGATGTCGTCAATGGTGATGCGAACGTGGTGGAACTGGTCGGACGAGCCCAAACTTTTGCGCCGGGTACGAAGGTCCGTTTGAAAGTCGTACGTCAAATGGAAGAGAAGTCGATCGAACTAGAGTCCTTCGCGTCCAAGCAGTATTATTCGCAGATGCGCGGTATCTCCTTAACCGTCAAAGAAGACCACTACCAGGCGGCGACTTGGGAGAACGCGTTTGCGGTCGGGGCACGCCAGGTCAAAAACGACGGCACGCGCGTTCTGAAGTTCTTGAAAACGCTGCTCGTTGGAAAAGTGTCCCCTAAAAATCTGGGCGGACCGGGCACCATCGCCGTTGTCGCAACCTCAGAAGCGTCTCAGGGAACATCGCGGTTGCTGCTGTTTTTGACGCTGTTGAGCGCAAATTTGGCGGTGGTCAACTTTCTACCCATTCCCGTGCTCGACGGCGGACACATGGTGTTTCTGGCCTACGAAGGGCTGTTTCGGCGGCCCGTTACGCCGCGGATTCAGAATCTGCTGATGTTGTTTGGATTCGTGTTCATTATCGGGCTGATGCTGTTTGTCGTGGCAATGGATATCGGACGAATTAGCAAACTGTTTTAGTCGGTAAGCGGCCGCCCCGGTTTGGTATTGCGGCCGTTGTCTCCGATTATCGTTGACGATCTTGGCGACCTAGCGTCCCAATGATTGGCGCGCCGGTGGACTAAATAGCGTCAATGCGATCTGCGGTTACCGTTTCAGCAAAAATTTGATTAAAATAACGGTTCTAACGTCACAGTTGCGTGTCGCGCGATAACTCAATGGCGGAGGGGCTGCGTGACAGCTTCTACTTCAGTTTTATTTCTTGCTTCAATTACGGTGTCATGCAAAAAAAAATCATTATCAACTTACTGCTGTGCTTCTGGACGATTACGGCGACGACTGCTCAAACGAACGCGGCAGACCGAAATATCGTTTTTTTTATCGCCGATGACCAAAGCCCAACACTCGGGTGTTACGGTGACCAAGCCGCTGTCAGCCCTAACGTGGATGCGCTGGCCAAAGACGGAACGATGTTTCGCAATGCATTTGCTACGACCGCCAGTTGTAGCGCGAGCCGTTCGGTGGTGATGTCTGGTCTGCACAATCATGCCAACGGGCAGTACGGGCACACGCACAATTTTCATAAATTCAATAGTTTTCCCAACGTCGTCGCGCTGTCGCTGCCGAGGGTGTTGGGCAATGCGGGGTATCGAACCGCCCGCATCGGCAAGTATCACGTTGCCCCAGAAGAGGTTTTCTATTTTGAAACGGTTTTAAAGGGCGCTGACGCGCGAAAGCCGACACAGATGGCAAACGCCTGCGAAGAGTTTATCAAAGCAAGCAGCGATCAGCCGTTCTTTTTGTATTTCGGGACATCCGATCCACATCGTAGCGGTGGCATCGACCAAACTTCGAAACGGGATCTGAAACCGAACCTGTTTGGAAACCCGCGCCAAGACACGTTGGGGGAAGATTCGCCCGAAACGATATTCGACCCTGCAACACTACCGGTCCCTGCGTTTCTAAGCGACACCCCAGAGACGCGCGAAGAATTGGCGATGTATTACCAATCCTGCGCCCGGGTCGATCGCGGTTTGGGAAGGCTTGTTGAAATCCTCAAAGATGCCGGTGTGTACGACAAGACATTGATCGTGGTGACATCGGACCACGGGATGGCGTTTGCCGGTGGCAAGACAACCGTTTTCGAAGCCGGATTGAAAGTTCCGTTTGTTGTCCGCGATCCCTATCAACAAAATCGCGGGATCGAAAGTTCAGCGTTAATCAGCCACGTCGATATTACCCCCTCGCTGGTGGATTTTGCGGGGCAGTTGAATCCTGAAACCAATGGCCCCAAGAACTGGGTCAATCCCGACAAATTCTGGAAACAACAGGGACGTTACGTCAACGAAAATCGTGGCCCCAAAAAAGGCATGAAGTCTTGGCACGGCAAGTCATGGCTGGGAATTTTGGGCGATACCGATCCCGATCATCAAGATTCGATCTTCGCATCACACACGTTTCACGAAATTCAAATGTACTATCCCATGCGTGTCTTGCGAGACCGGAAGTACAAACTGATTTGGAACATCGCTTATAAACTGGATTACCCATTTGCCGCCGACCTCTGGAAAGCGTCCAGCTGGCAAGCTCAATTTCAAAAAGGATTGGATGCGTCTTACGGAAACAAAACGGTCGGACAGTACATTCAACGTCCACAGTTCGAACTTTACGATATGCAATCCGATCCCGACGAAGCATACAATTTGGCGGAGAAAGAGGAGTTTGCCGAAGTTTTGCAACTGTATAAGGATAAGCTTAAAGATCGTCAGAAATTGTTGAATGATCCTTGGATCATGAAGTGGGACTACGAGTGATTTTTAGATAGCGATCGGCTCCTGCTGCGACGGTTGATTTTGGCGGGATGCTACTAATGTGCCCAATCTACCTGAAACGATAGCCAGAACTTTTATGCCCACCGATATTGAAATCGCTCAACAAGCAACACTTGCTCCTATTTCAGAAATCGCAAATGCGTTGGGAATTTCCCCGGAATTGGTCGAGCCTTACGGTCGTTTTAAGGCCAAACTGCCGCTGAATCTGATTGATGACGCTGCGGTTGAGAAAAGCAATTTGATTCTTGTCACCGCGATTTCGCCGACGCCAGCAGGGGAAGGCAAAACGACGATGTCGATTGGTTTGACCCAAGGCCTGAACAAGATCGGTAAACCAACCACGGTAGTGCTGCGCGAACCTTCACTGGGGCCGGTGTTTGGTATCAAGGGGGGCGCGACCGGTGGCGGACATTCTCAAGTCCTCCCAATGGAAGACATCAATCTCCATTTCACGGGAGATTTTGCGGCGATCGAAAAAGCTCACAACCTGTTGGCGGCACTGATCGATAACAACCTCCAAGCGAAGTCCCGGGGGTTGGGGATCGACCCCAGAACGGTGGCTTGGAAACGCGTTTTTGATATGAACGATCGTTCGCTCCGAGACGTTGTCGTTGGACTCGGAGGGACCGGCAACGGCGTGCCGCGGGAATCTGGGTTTGACATTACTGCCGCCTCTGAGATTATGGCGATCCTTTGTTTGTCGAACGATCTGAAAGACTTGAAACAGCGGTTGGCGAAAATTTTTGTTGGTTTTCGGTTCGATAAAACGCCCGTCTTTGCCGCCGATCTCAATGCCCAAGGGGCGATGGCAACCTTACTCAAAGACGCGATCAAACCGAATCTCGTTCAAACCATCGAAGGCACACCGGCGATCATTCATGGCGGTCCCTTCGCCAACATTGCCCAAGGAACCAATACCGTCATCGCAACGCGGATGGGCATGTCGCTGTCGCCCTACGTCGTCACCGAAGCCGGGTTTGGGTCGGATCTGGGCGCCGAAAAATTCTTTGACATCAAGTGTGCATCAGCAGGGCTAAAGCCAAAAATCCAAGTGCTCGTTGCAACGATTCGTGCTTTGAAATATCACGGTGGAGCCAATTTGAATGATCTGGAAACGCCCAATCCGGCCGCCGTTCAAAAAGGCCTGTGCAATCTGGACAAACATTTAGAAAACGCCGGCCACTACAATTTGGATGCCTTGGTGGCCATCAATCGATTCACCAGCGATACCGAACAAGAGATCGAAGTGGTGAAATCGCGCTGCCAAGAGTTAGGGTATCCTGTCGCGGTAGCTGATGTGTGGGGGCGCGGCGGCGAGGGAGCCCAAGATTTGGCTCAGGCTGTCAGCGCGTCAATTGAATCGACCCAAAAATCCTTTGCACCACTTTACGACTGGGCGATGCCGGTCAAAGAGAAAATTGACACGGTGTGCAAAAAAGTCTACGGGGCCGAAGGCGTCAAGTATTCCAGCCAGGCGATCGCGGATCTTCGGCGCATTGAGAAATTGGGGCTTCAGGGCCTACCGGTGTGCATCGCGAAAACGCAAAAATCGTTGTCCGACGACCCCAAGAAAATAGGACGCCCAACCGGTTTTCAAATCACGGTACGGGAAATCGAAGTCGCCGCAGGGGCAGGTTTCCTAGTGCCCATCACGGGTGAAATGATGCGGATGCCGGGGTTGCCCGCAACGCCGGCCGCAGAACGCATTGATATTTCAGACGATGGAGAAATCACGGGCCTGTTTTAATCGTCGGCGGTGAATTTTCCCTGACGAAGGTTGAACGTCGTGGAGTTGGTAATAAAAGTAGTAACGGTGGTACGATTCTAACCAATTTTATCTTTGCCAACCCACGGCCTGAGCACTTCAGGGACGATGACGCTGCGGTCTGCCTCTTGGTGATTTTCTAAAATGGCAATCAAAGCACGGCTCAGTGCGTAGGCAGTGCCATTGAGGGTATGGACGAAGTGAGTGCCCTTTTCCCCCGTTTTCTTGTAGCGAATGTTCAGCCGGCGGGCTTGGTAATCGGTGCAATTAGAGGTGCTGGTGACTTCCCCCCATTCCCCTGCTTCTCCTCGCCCGGGCATCCAAGCTTCCAGATCGAATTTGCGAGATGCTGGACCGCCCAGATCCCCGGTCGCGGTATCTACCACGCGGTAGGGGACTCCAATGGCGTCAAATAGATCGCACTCAATCTGTCGCAGCTCCTCGTGCATGGCGTCGCTTTGGTCGGGCAACGTGTAGGCGAACATTTCGATCTTGGTAAATTGATGCACCCGATAAAGCCCACGTGAAGCCCGTCCTGCGGCACCGGCTTCGGTGCGATAGCAGTGACTGATGCCGCATAATTTGATCGGTAAGTCTTCCTCGGCCAGCGTTTTGCCGCTGTATAAACCGCCCAACGTGATTTCCGCCGTTCCGATCAACGACAAATTCGTCCCTTCGATGCTATAGATCTGAGTCTCGGGGCCACGCGGGTTGAATCCGATCCCCTCCAGCACACTGTCGTGAGCCAGATCCGGCGTGATCATCGGAATGAAGCCGCGTTGGGTCAGCGTGCTGATCGCGAATTGTTGTAACGCCAAATCCAGCAGCACCAAATCGCCTTTAAGAAAATAGAAACCCGCGCCCGTTGTCCGCGCCCCGCCTTCGAAGTCAATCCAATCGTGATGTTGTCCTAAATCCAAATGGTCAAGCACTTCAAAATCAAAAACACGGGGGGAAGTCTTCCCTTTTGTGATCTCGAGGTTTGCCTTGTCGTCTTTTCCGACCGGAGCCGCTGGATGGGCCATATTGGGGATCAGGGTTTGGATCGCCAAAATCTGTTGCTCGATTTTCTCTAATTCTTCCTGACCGGCGGTCTTTTGATCACGCAATTTTTTGGCTTCAGTTTTCAGTGATTCTCGTTGCTCGTCATCGGCGGCTTTGCCGATCAGTTTCGATTTTGCGTTGGCCTGGGTGTTAAGGTCTTGAACCGCTTGAGCTTTCGAGCGGCGTTCAGTTTCCAAGGCAACCAATTGGTCGACCTTAATACTAAGGTTTCGGTTAACGCAATTTTGTTTAACGGCGTCGGCATTTTCAAAGATAAATTTTCGGTCGAGCATGGTTGTTGGTATTGTATGTTTGGGCAAATATATGGAGCGCGGCTGAAGGAATCCATCGCCTCTGGCCCGTCCGCAGGCGGTCACCGATTGCACGGAAACAGTGGTTCGCCAAGTCTTAATTTCAGGGTGGCTGGAATCACCAGAATTCAGGCCAGGGGAAACAGCAAAGTCTGGCGACTCCCAATCCCCCACACTTTAATTCTTGAATCCAGACAAATCGATCGTGCAAACGGCACCCACTACTTTAGTCGAAACGGGACGATTCGATAATCACCCTTCTGCACGACCTTAGCCCCTGGTTTCGAACGCGGTTTAACGCGTAACAAGCCCGTTCAGGGCTTCGACCGCAAAACGACAGGTATCGCCGTCACATTGCGAGGGCCCGATACGGTTGTGCGATCTAACGCAGCGCGGGTGGTTTTGGATGAAAATTTGGAGGTCGATAGGTTAGCCCCCGGACCGCGCAATGGCGAAAACCTGCCAGCTTGTTTCCGGTGTCGTTGTCTTTGGCGCGGCCAAGTCGGGATTGCCTGGCCGCGGAGAGCGACAGCGCGCGACCCGCATCAATTAGCGAGCGCTTTTTGAGAAAATGGAAAAGATAAGTCGTGCCGATCAATGACAGTCAAACGCCAGCCCGTCACAATCCAAACTTGTCGCCCTCAAATAGAAGACCATATTGAGTCCGGCCGCTGCGCTCGATGTTGAGCCAACTGAGCTTTGGCCGGACCTTGAGGTTTCTGGTATGCTTGATTCAGTGGCCCGTTTCCAGCAGGAGCAGGAATTGACCAAAGAAAAGGCCAATGCGATTGAGAAAGCATCCAAACGTCCTCCTGCGAAGACCAAAGGGCGTCGACTTCCGTCTCGAAAGGGAAAGTGATCCTTTGGCTGGCAAGGAAGACCACCAATTATTTGCAGATGCGTTTACGATTGAAGACCAGTCTGAAATGACTGGTTTGAATTGCGGGGACTCTGCATGATCGCGCGCCGCCACTGAATGGATCAAGGGTTCTGAGGCTTGTAACTCCATTGAAAAGAACGAAACACGCGTCTGGGTATTTAGAAATACGTCTGATGAGATTGTTGGGTTCGGCGCGCTCAATGCCACCCGAGACAAAAAGTGGCCACCACCAGAGGGCAAAAAACGTATCCGCCTGCTTTACATTCCGCAGCTCGGCATCGACTCCAGATTCCATGGCAAACCGGAGGATGCGCGTTGGCGTTTCTCTAGTCAAATCATGGAGCATTTGATTTATGAGGCGCGAATGCTGGCGATTGAGATTCGTGATTTAAAGCCTGCCAAGAAACACGTCAGCTTATTGTTTTTGCATGTTCACAAGGATAACGTGGCGGCGCAAAAAGTTTACCAGCGGTTCGACTTTGTACGGTTACCCGAGTTTGAGGAAAATAACTTGTATTTGATGCCGCACAAACTGGATTTGAGTGAAGAAGCGTGATGGTGCTGTGAGTTTCCTCAATATCAGTCGCTTCATTGCAATTTTGCCCGGCAATTAGGGCGCTGTTCTCCCCAAGGCTGCGACCACTTCTCCCGGACGACTCAACAAGACTTCTGCAAAGCGCTGGCGGTTGATCCGTTCAGCAATTCTGCAATCCCCAAAAGAAATGTAGTCGCACGCGATGATGGCTACACCGGTGGCCACACGCTGTTCGAAACAGCACAAAATAGGCAGGGCAAGAATGCAAAAACCTCGGTAAACAAAAGTCTACCGAGGTTTAGAAAGCTAAAAATGACCCCTACGGGACTCGAACCCGTGTTACCGGCGTGAAAGGCCGGTGTCCTAACCACTAGACGAAGGGGCCGTCAATGATGGATGCTGGTTGAAACAAAAACAATCGATTCGTTTCCGGACCAGACACTCAAAAAGTTGATTGATCTCAGGTGCAACAGAATACAGTCTCAATCGCCTTCACGTCAAGGGCTGCTTGCCTGCTGGGTTGCAAATTATTAGATACTTCGGCCGGCGCGTTGACAAAGCCTTAATTGACATCCGAAAAAAGTCATTATTCAACTCTTCCACCAGCCAGCCTTTGAAAAACAATGGCTACTCGGCAGTCGCGGGGCCGGTGCCGAAGACCTGTGCGTTGCTTTGGTCAACTGATTTTTTGATCGCGTCGTAAACTTCGCGCCGATGGACAGGAATTTCCTTGGGAGCTTCCACCCCCAAACGCACCTTATCGCCACGGATTTCTACAACGACAATCGAGATGTTGTCGTTGATTACGATACTTTCGTTCTTCTTCCGAGAGAGAACTAACATTCAACTTTCCTTTATTGCACCTGCGCGTGCAAGAGTTTGACACCGCCGTTTGGGGCGGTCGTAACCGAACGATTGCCGGAACCGAAACTTCTTGAAAACCGTCGCTAGTGGTTTTTTCAGGATTCAATCGGGGCGCGGACGGGCGGCGGCAGTAGTCTGGCTTCCGTTTTTCCCAACGGGCCTGAATTCTGCCGGACCCCACGCACCTAGAATCAAAGCTTGACAAACCACATAATCTTATGTTTCCCAACTAATTACTCTACTCAAGCGGAACCCATAGTCAATGAAACCAAATCGTCGAACCGCGCCGAAAACCCGATAGATACCGGGAATGAGCCGTTATTTGGCATCGCAATTGCGCATTTTGTGCTTTTTCAAGCTCATTGCCCTGATTCGACTACCTCTCTGACGACCACAACATGCAAAAAGTTCGCTCGCGGTCAGCATGATAGCACTTTTTTACGGATTATCAGCGTTGTAAAGCATCCACGATTCGGGCACGTTGACGCAAATTTCCCAATAAAACCGATTCATTCCTCGGTGACAAGCCGATAAAAGGTTAAATCTAGTGGGCATTGTTGTCGCAACCCTCCCGTGGTAGCAAATCCGAAATAGACTATGGAAATATTGTCAGAGGTTGTAGTAAAACGTGAGAAGAATGTGTTTAGATAATGCCGTGCGTGCGATCGAACGGTGCTCAAACACGAACCGGGAAGGCGAATTGCCAACCTTGGCGTTGAAATAGCAGGGAGATGGCGATCAATGTCGCCTCCGATTGATAATTGAGAGACAGTTGAGCAGCGATAGATTTGATTTTCCGTCACGATGGAATTAACGAGCGAAAGCATTTGACGATGAACGACGCCCCCAAAACGCCGCCTTCCCACACGCATCGGTTCTCTTTCCACTCTGCCAATGCGATGTTGCCACTGGTCCGTTCGATCGCGAAGGACGTTTACCAGTTGCTTAAAAACATCAGCGACACCCAAGAGCGTCTGGCGGCGATCAATATCACGAAACCTGCCAGCAGTAGAACGCCCAATTCCAGCGATCCCAAAACGACTCCCTATGCCAAGGAAGTCGAATCGATTGTTGCCGCCGTCGACAAAAAACAAGAGCGTTTGGATGATTGTGTCAAAGAGTTAGAAGATTTAAATCTGGTGGCCCCGGAAGTGGACCGACCGTTCGTTGATTTTCCCGCCATTTACGATGACAAGGACGTTTGTCTCTGTTGGAAAATCGGTGAGGAAAGGATTCAGTATTGGCATCCTCAATCCGAACCTTGTAGCGCGCGTCGCCCGGTGGACCTCAATTTAGTGCCGGCGAAAAACGAACTGACCAGTAGCCTTTAATTCGCGACGTTCTGTCAATGTACTTCGACACGCACGCTCATTTGGACAACCAGCAACTTTCTCCAATCGTTGAACAGGTTGTCCAGCGCGCCGCCGCGGCCGGCGTCAGCAGGATGACTGCGATTGGGACCGACGTACCAACGAGTGTACGGTGTGTCGAAATTACAGAACAGTTCGAACACGTTTATGCGGCCGTTGGCATCCATCCAACGGTCTGCCAAAACTTTGTTGCGGATGAAGTATGGCCGGCGATTGTTGAAATGGCTTCGCATCCCAAAGTTGTCGCGATCGGCGAAACAGGTTTGGACTTACATTGGGAGACGTCGACGTTCGAACTTCAAAAGAATTGGTTTCAGCGCCATATTGATCTGTCGTTTGAAACGGGATTGCCGTTAGTGGTTCACATGCGGGACTGCGAAACCGAAATCGTCACGATGCTTGAACAGGCCGCGGTCGCGGGACGCATCATCGGCATCATGCACTCCTTCACCGGTTCGGCCGAAACGGCACGGCGGTGTTTGAAACTGGGGATGTACATCAGTTTTGCAGGGATGGTCACGTTTAAAAAATCCGATGAGTTGCGATCGGTCGCAGCGTCGATTCCCGATGATCGTTTGCTGATCGAAACCGATGCGCCCTATCTGTCGCCCCATCCGCTGCGTAGTAAACGGCCCAATGAACCCAGTTATCTGGTCCACACCGCAGCGTGTTTAGCGGACGTGAAAAACATCAGCCCCGAGCGTTTGGGCGCAATCACGACGGCCAACGCGCGTCGCGTTTTTCAGTGTTAGTCCATCGCGATGTGGCGTTGGCTGACTCAACGGAAAAGCCGTAGGTCTGGTGATTGATCAGCCCGCCGGACTGAGAATTAAAATTTGCATTTAACCCGCAAGGCCACCACCAGGCCAACATGCCGACCAAAATGTTGGCATCATCTGGCCGAGGGTTAGGACTTCTTTTTGATGCTTTTTCGGTCCGGGCGATAGCCTTCGCCGGGCTTGAATCGCGATTGTTTTTTCTTGCCCTTTTTTTTCCCCTGAGATTTGTCGTGGTTGTCCTTTTTGCCTGCGGCAGAACCGTCGGGCATGGTGTGAACGTATTCGCCTCGAAACCTTTTGTTGGCATCGGCGCGGCGTTTCTTAATGGCTTCTTGTGGGGCTTTGGCAGGAATCAGGCAGTCGCATCCACCGCCAATAAGTTCGTGACGACCGGCATCTTGGAGTGCTTTGCGGACATCAAAATAATTTTCCGGTTTGAAGAACTGCATCAGGGCGCGTTGCATTTTGCGGTCTTTGAGTGATTTTGCGATGTAGACTGGTTTTTTGGAAAACGGATCCATCTCGGTGTAGTACATGCACGTCGCGACATCCAATGGTGCAGGGATGAAGTCCTGGACTTGATCCGGTTTATAGCCGTTACGTTTTAGGAACACGGCTAAATCGATCATCGAGTTAACGTCGCTGCCGGGGTGGCTGGAGATGAAATAGGGGACGATGTATTGTTTCTTCCCCGCCTTTTTGGATTGGTCGCGGAACTGGTCTGAAAATTTAGCAAAGTTCTCGATTGGCGGTTTTCGCATATTGTCCAAAACATCGTCCGAAGCATGTTCGGGGGCCACTTTAAGCAATCCCCCGACGTGATGTTCGGTCAGCTCTTTCATGTATTCTGGCGAACGAGATGCAAGGTCCATGCGGATACCGCTGGCCACCAGCACTTTTTTGACGCCTGTGACTGCGCGCGATTCTTTCATCAACTGGATCAAAGGCCCATGATCGGTGCCCAGTAATTTACAGATCTTGGGGTGTACGCATGATTGCCGACGGCATTTAGCTTCTACTTCGGGGCGCGTACACTGCATTTCGTACATGTTGGCGGTGGGGCCACCGATGTCGCTGACGGTGCCTTTGAAGTTAGGGGCGCTGGCCATCGTGTCGATTTCTTTGATAATCGAATCTTTGGAGCGCGATTGGATCACACGTCCTTGATGGGCCGTGATCGAACAGAAAGTACAGCCTCCAAAACAACCACGCATAATCGTGACCGAATCTTTGATCATGGTGAAAGCGGGGATTTTCTCGGTGTAGGAGTGATGCTGCTGGCGCGTGTAAGGTAATCCATAAATTTGATCCATCGCTTGTTGGCTGATGGGAAACTGAGGTGGATTGACGACGACGGTCAGTTCGGCGTGTTTCTGGGTCAGTCGCCGCGCGTTGTAGGGGTTGGTTTCGTTGTGAATGATTTTGGTGGCTTCGGCAAAGGCCATCTTATCATCGCGCACCTCTTCGAAACTGGGGAGGGCGATCGTGTCGTCGGGCACAACGTCTTTGGCGCCGGCGACGTAGGCCACGCCCCGCATGTCGCGGAGATCTTTGACCGATTCGCCGGCGTCGAGTCGTTGCGCGATTTCGACGATTGGGTTTTCTCCCATGCCGTAGCAGACTAAATCGGCTTTGCTGTCTAACAGAATCGATTTGCGGACGTTGTCGCCCCAGAAATCATAGTGAGCCAAACGTCTGAGCGAGGCTTCGACGCCGCCGGCGATGACCGGGACGCCTTTGTACGCCTCACGCGCTCGGTGACAGTACGACAATGTCGCTCGATCGGGGCGTAGTCCAATCCGCCCACCCGGGGAGTAAGCGTCGCTGTTACGAACCTTGCGGTTGGCGGTATAGTGGTTGATCATCGAGTCCATGTTTCCGGCGCTGATGCCGAAGAACAACCGCGGCCTGCCGAAGCGCTTCCAATCGTTGCAGTTCCGCCAGTCGGGTTGCGAGACGATGCCGACACGGAACCCGGCGGCTTCTAAGGTGCGTCCCAGAATCGCCATCGCGAAGCTGGGATGGTCGATGTAGCCATCGCCGGTGATAAAGACGACGTCGAGTTCGTCCCAACCGCGATCACGGGCTTCGTCCATCGACATCGGCAGTTCTTGTTTTCCGACCGGTGTTGCAACGGCAGTGCCTTTAAGCGTTTCCAAACGGGCGCAGGCTTTTTTGGCTTCGACGATGGGAAGTTGCATAGCGTGAGTTTTCTATTAGCTCTGGGTTGGGACGACTGGGATTATACGTGCCGACTTCCGTTTTTCCTATCGCTGAAATACGATGGGGAAAAGGCGTAATGGTAGACCAGCGCCGCGCTGCGCGGGCCGGCTTAATTTTAATGGCGGATAAAGATGGTTGAGAAAACATTGGTTACTTGGCACGATCAAACGGTGCAGCGGCCGCGCGGTTGCGTGGTTTGGTTCACCGGACTTAGCGGCAGCGGAAAATCTACGGTCGCAAACTGCGTTGACGCAAAATTGTTTGAATTGAATCAGAACAGCTTCGTGCTAGATGGGGACAACATTCGGCACGGCCTTAGCGCCAGCGCTGAGATTCTTGCACCCATTTTTGGTGACGCATTCGCAAAGCGTTTTGGTTTGGGATTCGCGGCGGAAGATCGAACCGAGAACATCCGCCGGATCGGCTGCGTGGGGGAGATCTTGTGCGGAACAGGCATGTTGGCGTTGACGGCGTTCGTGAGCCCCTATCGCAAGGACCGTGATCTGGTGCGGAAAATGGTTGTGGCCGCAGGAGGGGATGTTGATTTCGTTGAAGTGTTCGTTGATACGCCGATCGAGATTTGTGAACAGCGCGATCCCAAAGGGTTATACAAGAAGGCACGGGCAGGGCAGATCAAGGGCTTCACTGGTATCGACGCGCCGTATGAGGCGCCGCTGAATCCAGAAGTCCATCTGCAGGGCGATTTGCCGGTGGCTCAATTGGCCGATGAAGTGGTCGCTTATTTACGTTCTATCGACAAACTCAAATAAGTTGCTTCGCTTATACCCTGCCATGTGAGCCGCTAAGTGCTCTGCGAAGTCAGCGGGTTACGAAGATGCGCGAAGACTCGGTCTGAGGATCGTTGATCGTCAAAGTGAGTTCGTGAAGCGGTGTCAGCAGGCGCTCGCAGCGCGAGCGCCTAAATCGTCACTTCATAAATCGTCACTCCGGTTGATGTCCAACAGATGGTGGATTGTAACCGTCGTAGCGCAGTGAAGATTGGCGCGGTGAGGATTGGCGCGGTGAGGCTACGGAACAGTACGTGGAAACGTAGAAACTAGAAACCTTGGCGAAGTTAGGACGAGACAGTTTCCGGCTCAGCCGGACCCAGTTCT
>CALDYR010000132.1 GCA_937944405.1 uncultured Pirellulaceae bacterium | reverse complement strand
GACACCAGCGTTGGCTGCGATGACACATCGGTGGTGCTGATCAGGCCCGCTGCGATGCCGGTCCTTACCCATCATCGGTACGGCAAACGCACCGCGGAGGTTTTTGAAAAAGCGATTCGCACCGGCGAGCCGAGCATCAAGGCAAACTTCTGGGTTTCCTACGCATCGCGGCTTCCGGTGGTCGCAGGGCCAGCGCCTTTGGAGTTGGGTTAAACGCGGAATAAAACGGCCTCAAGCTTGTCGGTGTTTAGCGCGGCCCTTAGTCTTTTTATCTTAAGGCTAGTTTTGGGCATGGAAGTGTAGCGCTTGAGTAAAGAAAGTGCGAAGCGTCGCAAACAGCCCATGATTGCCGGGCTACTCCCTTTACGAATTCGGCTTCGGTCTGCTGTAAAAGTTACATCCAGCGTCCAGTGCGACTTGTTCTCAACGGTCCAATGTTTTGTCAGATGCTGCGCCGCAAGGGAGGCTGTCGGCTTCTGGCAGCTGATAAAACAGGTCACACGATCGGACTCCGAAATCGCGCGAGGGTTGTCGGTGTTGAAAGCTTCGCGGTGGCGGTAGATCATGCCAATCGTTTTGATGTTCTTCGATTTGCCGCTGGTTTGAATTGCCTCAGGAACTGGAGCGACAGTTACCGTCCACTGAGCAAGCAGGGCGATTGCACGGTGTTTTCCCCAACGAAAATCACTTTTTCCATGTAGTCGTTGTCCCATCTAGCATTTAGTCGCTTGTTCCTGATTCCACACTTCGCCGTCTTCTCTTGTTTCAGCAAGCTCAACGCAGTCCGTCGTAGGGTACTGAAATTCTCGTCGTGGTGTCCCTTGCGGATACGACATTGATCTTCGCCGAACGTCACGTCGAGTTGCCAGTGCAAACTGTTTTCAATGCCCCAATGACCACGCACAGCGCCCGCAAACTGCTCGCCACCGAGTGTTTGTTCAGGATGAAGTAGCGCACCGCAATTTCGTCTCTCTTGCTTCTTTGGGTGTTGTTGATCGCCATACCGATGGCCGCAAAATCTTTCCAACGCAATGCGTCAGGAACCTCATCGGGGAGCGGACAAATGTAGTAGCTTCGTTGGTCGACTCGGCCGTGGGTTGCTTCGGTACTGTGGAATTCTTCTACCGATGTATCCGCAAAATCATTTTCCACTTGAGCAAGGAAAAAGTTCTTGATGCCTTGGTGTAAAGTGGGTTGATTGCCTTTGACTGCCAAGCAGTAGTCAGCTCCCTCGGCGACAATCTTCGCAGCGCTCTTGGTTAGCCGTGGCCCACGCGCTGACCCTATGAATCGCCGCCTTGCTACTTGCCCGATCGTAGCTTCGCCGAAGTGTCTTTCCGTCAATCGCGATGACTTGGCCGACGGTTATCTTGTGCAAGTCTGTGAGCCACGCCAGCAAGATCGGTTCAAATTCCTCCGGTTTGTTCGCATTGAGAATTGCATTCAAGCGATCGTGCGCAGGAACTCCTTGGGACATGTCCAAAAACTTCGCAAACCGATCTTTCTTTGTGTTGGTAACTTCGCAATCGCCACATCATCACCCGCGCCAGCAACCACAGCGCAAATCGTCATGAACAAAATATTGACCAGCGGATAAACCGGTTCGCCACGACGCGGATCGGCGACGTGGCCAATTTGATCGATCAGCGAAGCGGAGCCTTCCATTATCTTCATCCCAAGGCAGAGCGTGCGCCCGACTGTCGGAAATCAGCAGCCAAAACACGAAACCCCACCCGGCCTCCCAGACTGCCCAGCGCGCCCAGCACACCGAAATCGCCCTTGGTGCAAACGGGGATCGACTTGATAGTTCTCTAATCGTGCCCCCAAAGCAGCTAACTGGTCCAAATGAGGCGTCTTCACAAACGGATTCCCATGACAGGGCATGTTGTCCCCGCAACCTTGATCATCGGTAACGTTTAGAATCACATTGGGACGATCTGTGGGGGGAGAGTCGTTCGCGCGAAATGGGTTGGTGAAAACTAGGTGAGTGAAAGCCAGAATTTCCGTCTTGAAAATCGTTCGTGTCGTGTTTCCTGTCATGTGATCTGCATCAGATCTGTCTAACCTCTAATTAAAAGTCCACATCATATCAAAGCCCCACACTAATTCCGATCCGCTCCGCTCCAGTTTCGTTTCCGTTCTGCCAAAAAGAAATCACACTGCCGCGTCATTGGAATTGCCGCAGAAATCGCTTGATCTCCAGCCTGCTTTAAACATCCTCCAAGCACTACCGGTAAATAGGCCTAACGCGTTCCGCTGGTGTGGACCAATCGAAATTGACCGAACCTAAAAGTGCAGATTGGGATAATTCTGGTGTTGGGATAATTCTGGTGACATGACGGCAGTGCAGGGCGACTGGCCGATTAAACCGCCGTGCGGTTAACACGGCGCAGTGAACTTCTGAAAGGAAACACCGTGGAAAGTATTTACCCAATTTCAACGATTGACCAACAGTGGGTCGTTGGCATAGATTGCCAACTCAATCGAAGGAAAACGGGAATAAAAACAGGTGAAAACAAACCGGTTGCAATACACTTCCCGCAGCCCTGTGAGAAACGAAAATCCCTCCTAGAACGAAGCCTCTCGGATGATAATTTGCGGATCTGCAGCCGACGAACTTAAAAAATTAGACGCCAACAGCGTCCAGACGGTGATCACATCGCCTCCCTACTTTCAACTTCGAAAATACGAAGCGGGCAAGGAAGAAATTGGGAACGAACCGACGCTCGATCAGTACGTTCAATCGCTGATGGATGTATTTGCTGGCGTCCGACACGTGCTCAAACCCGATGGCACATTCTGGTTAAATCTTGGCGATACGATGAAAAATGGATCACTGCTGGGAATGCCTTGGAAGGTCGCTTTTGCGATGAAGGACGCGGGCTGGTGTCTGCGCAGTGAAATCGTGTGGGCCAAACCCAATCCGATGCCGGAGTCCGCAAAAAACCGCCCTACGCGATCCCATGAAAAACTGTTTCTTTTCACGCAGAAAAAATCTGGATACAAATTCAACCAGTTAAAAGAGCCGGCCGTTTACGCAGGCGTTTCGCGCGGCGGTTCGACCAATCGCTACGAACAGAACGCCTCAGGCATGGACGCAAAAGTCTACGACACGCGAAACAAAAGAGACGTCTGGTCAGTGAAACCGGCGACGTTATCAGGCGCACACTTCGCAATTTTCCCCGACGACTTGATCGCGCCTTGCATCGAAGCCGGCAGCGACCCGGGTAATGTTGTGCTCGACCCATTTTCCGGTTCAGGCACCACCGGTGTCGTCGCTCGTAAATTAGGGCGTGACTACATCGGCGTCGAACTTAGCGTTAAATACGCTCAACTGTCCAAGGAACGTATCTCGGGCGCTTGGAAAATCAAACGACCGACCGTTTTGCAAACGTGGCACAAAAACTACCTTGCCGTGGCTGATGCGTTCGACCTTAACGATGAACAGCAAATCCGTGACGCTCATGAACACGTCAGCACAACCCTGGATCGAATGCTGACCGATGTCTTCGGTCATAATGATCTTATCGATGAATTACTGGGGGCGCATTGTAATTCGTACCTACGCATGGTTGCCGCCGCCGAAGATCCAGATCGCCTGCCGGCATTTGATGAATTGGTTGACATGGCCGTGAACCACCCGATGTATGCACCGCTGTTAAACGCTGGGCCCCCCCCCGAAGAAGCGCTCTTTGAAACCCTCAAGGCCGGCAAATTACCAATTCCGCGTTTCGACGATGCGTTGGATGAATGCTTTGAAATGGGGCCGAAATAGGAGGTACGGCGTTTTGCGAATCTTTTTGACAAAGGTCGGCTCAAATTGCCGTTTCAGGGGAATGTTTATTCGTCGTCCAATGAAATAAAATCAGTTACTCCAGCAACAGCCAAATTTTTTCTTTTTCCACAGCGCCCAGCATGGACGAAACCTTTCAAATCCAAAACATCAATTTGCATCTTTCCAAACCATTGGAGATGAAATCCAATTGGATCGGACAAACAGAGATTCTCAAACAGGTGCTGGCCTGTTGGTTGGTCGTCGACCAAGACGATCAACCGCTAACCCCGCGACTGGTGGGGCCGCCGGGCATTGGCAAAACACAATTAGCGATGGCTGCGGCAGACCAACGACAGCAAGAGCTTTACATTTACCAGTGTACCGCCGATACCCGGCCAGAGGATTTGTTGATCACGCCGGTATTGGCCGAAAGCGGTAAGATCGCCTATCACGCTTCCCCCTTGGTAACAGCGATCATCAAAGGCGGTGTTTGCGTTCTGGATGAAGGCAACCGGATGAATGAAAAATCTTGGGCCAGTCTCGCGCCGTTGCTTGACCATCGGCGCTACATTGAATCGATCGTCGCGGGTGTATCGATCAAGGCTCATCCTGATTTTCGCTGTGCCGTGACGATGAACCAGGACGAATCCACCTTCGAAATTCCCGACTACATCCTCAGCCGTCTGCAACCGACGTTGAACATTGCGTTTCCGTCACGCGCGGACGAAAAAGCAATCCTTGAATACCACTTGCCTTTTTGTGCGGCGGAAATGTTGGTCCGCACCGTTGATTTTCTTCAAAGCGCCCACCATCTGAAGCTTGATTTCTCAACCCGTGACGGCATCAACCTGTTGCGCTTCGCCACCAAAAGGCTACAACAGGACGCCGACCATCCGTTGTCGCAAGACGCCGCGTGGCAGGAAGCTCTCGTCCAGTGCCTCGGCGAAGAGGCCGCTGACCTAAACAAATTGGCTCAACGTCACCATCACTCTTTAGGCGGTCAATCGCTGCCCATGGGTTTTGGAGATTTCTTCTTTCAATCCGACGATCCGCTGCATCCCGACAGCCCTAGGTTCGGCGAAGAACAGCCCGATCCTGACGATCCTGACAATCTCGATGAATTCGAAGAAGAGGATTTTTAGTGATTCACGAGGTATTAGAAATCGGTCCCCACGTTACCGCATTACCGGTCGTTCACGGCAGCGGTGACTTCGCGTGGGAAGTCCGACGGCTGATGATGAAGCACGATTACGACTGCCTTGCGGTCGCGCTGCCGGCGTCGTTTCAGCAAAACGTCGAAGCGGCAATTCTTGATTTGCCGACCCCCAGCCTCGTTTTACAACGATCAGAAACCTTTCAACGGCCCCTCGATTTTTCGCCACGGTCGGAGTTCGCCGACTCCCCCGGTGACGATCTTGACGAGAACTTCGATCCTGACGCTGACCACCATGCATCAGCCAGCTACGTTCCGATCGACCCTTGCCAACCGGTGATCGCGGCGCTGCGAACGGCGATGGGTGACCGAAAACCAAGATACTTCATCGACCTTGAAACGGGGCACCACCACCCACACGCCCGTTCGATGCCGGATGCTTTTGCGCTCAAACGATTGAATCTACAGAAGTACGCGTCGGCTGTTTTGCCCTTTATTTCTTCAGGAACATCAGCCCAATGGAGCCAACGTGTGAAATACATGGCGTGGCAGTTACGCCAACTTTCGGTGGACTACAAAAAGATCCTGTTTGTCACCAGCGTTTTGGACTGGCCTTGGGTGCGCGCAAATTTCTTCGACCGGAATTTAATTTGCCCTGACTCAGAACCTGTCGCCGAGGCCGAACGTTTTTCTGTCAAACCAGAAACGTTGTACTTTTTATTGGGTGAACTACCTTTCATCACCAACCTGTACGAAAAAGCGCGGCAAGAATTGAGCGACGATGAGAATCTGGGCATCGACGGAGTGAAAGAACTGCTCATCGCGGCGCGCGAAACGTACACCGCCGAATATAAAAGTCGGGCACGAAAAATCACCCCCAGCCTCCTCAGTAAATGCTTAAAATACACTCGCAATTTGACTTTAATCGATCAAGGATTTACACCGCAACTGTCGACGATTATCACCGCCGCCCAACAGGTCGCCGGAGACGGATACGCGATGCATGTGCTGGAAATGGCCAAATCATTTAACCACCAGGGTGAACTCGATCTACCACAGGCAAGAATAGGAATCGATCGAATCGGAACCGAAGATGATCAACCGCTGACCGCCAGCAATCGTTTGCCAGGGCCGCCGATGAGCTGGACCCAACTGAAGCTCAAACCGCGCCCCGACAAAGACCAACAACGCGACTGGCAACAGCAATGGAACCCCTATTCGCAATGTAGCTGGCCGCCCGAAGATGAATTGATTGAAAGCTTTCGTCGCACGGTTTTTGACCGGGCCCAAGAAGTCATCGGCGCTGACCTAATCCAAACCGAAAAATTTTCCACCAGCGTCAAAGATGGCATCGACATTCGTGACACGGTTCGCAACTGGCACACCGGTGAGATCTACGTCAAAGTCCTGCCACCAACGCGCGGCAAGATGGACACCGCTGTGATGCTGTTCGATTCGCCAGCCGACCCGCGCGAGTATCCTTGGCGGACGACTTGGTTCGCCGAACACGCCAACGAATCAACTTTGGCGTTCTACGCGACCGACTTCACACAGCAACCGGTCGGTCCGGGGATCTGTTTGGGCAACTATGGCGGGGCCTTGCTTATTTTTCCTCCCGTTGCCATCGCCGATGTTTGGCAGGACCCACGATTGGATTTTGCGACCACCCTAGAAGAACGTTTGCTCGGTGCGGCATGCTTACACAGCCAATGCAAACACATTGCGTTGCTAAGTTCTGCACCACCGGGGCACGCTTGGCGCCGAATCGCAAAACAATTTAAAAAATCGTGGGTACACCTACCACTATCGCGATTCAGCGATTCAACTGTTCAAAACTTGCGGATGGTCCACGTGCTCAACGGGAAAGACATCCGTAGTTTTGCCGCTGATTTTATTCGCCGGTCTTAGATTTACCCCACTCCCCATCGCGTTTCCCCATAGGATCACGGCGCGTTTCGTAAAGCCCCATGTCACCACCAAAGGCCAATCCATGAACGAAGATCGTACTACCCTTTTCCACAATTTGGTCAACCTTGCCGCAGTGGACCATAAATTCACCGAAGAGGAAATTGCGTTCTTAGTCAATCGCGCCGAAGCCTGGAACATCCACAGCGACGAATTCGAAACCGCACTCGCCGGCATCAGCACCGGAGAAATTCAAGTCACCATCCCCGATGACCACGACCAGCGCGTCGCGCTGCTCAAAGAAATGATTCGCCTGATGGCCGCAGATGGTGAAATGGCAGAAACGGAAAAACGATTGTGTGCCAGCGCATCGGCGCAGATGGATTTCACCAACGCTCATTTCAGCCTAATTTTAGAAGAAGTGATCCGCGAACGAAACTGAGCATCCCTTGGCGCGGATTACTTCGATTGGATTTGCACACAAAACGCTGGCAGGCCCAATTTATGGTTCTGGACCGTTGACGGTTTGCACGGTCAGCGTCAATCGGGTAACCGATCTAATTTGCCATGCGGCAATACTCAAACTTAATCATTGTTGCCCCCGAACCTTTGGCCGTCTCCCCTCTCTCTACGATGACCAAGTTACCCCCGAGGCGCAGTCGAAATCGGTTCCTATGTGGTTTTCGATTTTTCGTTTTGTATCCCTCCGGGGACTGAAAAGTTCTCTTGGTTCTGATTAGTTCATCGGTAGAACACCAAATCACTGATTTGGCGGTAGCAGGTTCGATTCCTGCATCAGTCCGACACCTAAAAAGTGTCTCACCTTCGCATCACCAACGAAGATTTTTAGGTCCGAGATTGCCTGTGATCGCGTGATCAGCGGAGATTACGAACGCCCGACGGCGTCCCTTGTTCAGGGACACAAAAGGTGAACCCAATCAAGCAACGATCGAATCTGCTTTGAATCAAAATTTATAAGCGCCCATCACGAATTCGACCGGCGCGTGAAAGGCCTTTGACGCTGAGTTTCCTTCGAAACTCAAACTCAATGCCGCAACACGCTTCCGGGTTTTCAGACCGGGTGAATGCGATTTTGATCCGCATGATTTGATCGTGATCGACGAAAACCGGCAATCAACGACCCATTTTATGGCTCTTGCGGAAATTTAATGGATGCGGGTTACGTCATGGAGTGCGTTTGAACTTCCAGTTGAATCATCGCCCAGAATTCTCACCCATTCCACGACATCCACAGGAACTGACAAACTATTAAACACGGGAAAACAACTTGGGAATTGGGTCGTCCACCCGTTTGTGCGCGCGTTTTTATGTTTAAACGTCAGTCAAGCGTACCTTTTTTTGGGGGGCTAAAAACACGTAGGCGTGTCGCGTTTAACGGTCAACGAAAGAAAATCGTTAGCTTAAAAATCCCGGATTTATAAATTTCACGATGCTATCGGCCGGTTTGGAGCTACTCAATGCTCTGAGGGCGTTTTTTATTTGAAGGAACGAGATGATAAAAGTGCGCGTACGTCACGACCAAATTGGTATGGTTTTCAACGACGGAAAATTTAAAAACTTCGTCGCAGAAGACAGGTACTGGATCAATCCGTTGGGACGCAAAACCATCCAGCGCAATTAGTTTTGCGAAAAATCATCGGGCAACGCGCGCTGGATGATTTCCTCAACGATAAACAACAGTTGGCTGAATTGGCTGAACAACAACTGCAGCCCCGAGCTCAATCGCTGGGGCTATCGATTGTCGGTGTTGGTATCAAAGACGTGATCTTACCAGGCGAGATGAAGGATTTGATGAATCGCGTGATCGAAGCACGCAAGGCGGCAGAAGCGAATTTGATTTTTCGGCGCGAAGAAACTGCCGCTATCCGCAGCCAAGCCAATTCGGCGAAGCTGTTGGAATCTAATCCGACACTGATGCGGTTGCGCGAGCTGGAAGTGATCGAAAAGGTCGCTCAGAGCACGAATTTGCAAGTCGTCCTTGGCGATAAGGCCGGGCTGACAGACCAACTGCGTAAAATTGTTTAGAGCGTTCGGTTAGATGCGAAACGCTAAATCAGCGATAAAAACTATCATCGCAAATCACTTTGGTACCGTATCGCATGAACAAAAGCGTTGCCTGATTCGGTCCTAGCAACGCTTTGTTTCGTTACATTTTGGAAATTTAGCGGCACAAACGTTTTTTTGACACCGCCTTTCAACGGATACTTACTATCGGCCAACGCGCGTCGGTCGGTCCCCGTGGCACCAAAGGATCTATTGCCTTTTATCCTTCAGCCCTTAAATTTGATGCTTAACGATTTTTTTAAAACGCCAGCGATTGTTCGCATTAACAATACACGAGGGTCAAAGATGGCTTTTTGCAATAGATTCCATTGGCAGGTTTTACTGATGCTGATCGCCAGTCTTTCGGTATGCGAGATCGGAGCGTTAGCGGCAGACGGGGAACCCCAACCGCCTGAAACCAAACGGCGTGAAACTGCGATGCAGAAGAAGCCGCAGCAAAAATCGCGAGCTCCAGTAACGCTAAAAAAGATCAACGCCAACTGCGCGGATTTACCGCGCGGCATGACAAGCTTTGGAGCGACGGTCGTTGGCGACCAAATGTTCGTGATCGGTGGCAAATCCGGGCGCGCTCATTCGTACGCAACGTCTTACCAGAACCGGGACGTGCTACGATTAAGCCTCACCGACGGCAAATGGGAAAGCATCAGCGATAATCTTGGCCTACAGGGACTGGCAGTCGTCAGCCACCGCGGCAAAGTGTATCGTATCGGAGGACTGGAGGCCCGCAACTCGGAAGACCAAGAACACGATCTACACTCCACTGCAGAAGTTCTTCAATTCACCCCCGATGATCAATCGTGGAAAACAATGCCGCGTCTCCCTGTCGGTCGGTCTTCTTTCGATGCCTGCGTTGAGGGTGACAAAATCTACGTTGCTGGCGGTTGGACGATGGCCGGGGAAGCCGATTCGGTGTGGGCTCAAGACATGTTGGTGTTGGATCTGTCGCAACCGAACCCAAAGTGGCAGAGTATCACGACTCCGTTTCGAACCCGAGCTCTCGCAGTGCGGGCTCACCGCGGTAAGATTATTGTTGTCGGTGGCATCACCAAAGACGCAGGCCCCACCGGCGAAGTCCATCTTTTCGATCCCGCGTCCCAACAGTGGAGCACCGGGCCTGAAGTTCCAACAACCGGCGGTATGAGAGCGTTTGGTTGTTCGGCGGTGTCGCTGGCGAAGCACTTCTTCATCTCCACCTACGATGGCGATATCCTGAGGTTAAGCGACGATTGGGGAAACTGGCAGCAAGTCGGCAAACTGGAAACCGGTCGATTCTTCCACCAAATGTTGCCGGTCAGTCAATCGCGATTTGCTTTGGTCGGTGGTTCCCACATGCAACACGGCAGCAACCAAGAAATCGAAGTCTTCGAAATCACCGACAGCACCGCGAAGCACTGATCAACGTCATGCAACCGGCCCAATACCTTCCGGTAGAAACCGATCCGCGGCAATCACAACAGCGCCACGATCTGACGTCAATTATTCGGGATTGAGGATTAAGGTCGTTCAGTTGAGCGACCACGACTGTCAAGCCGCCGGCCCAGCTACTTCGGCGGGGGTCCCAGAGCCGCTGAGAGTGGCACCGTCCAGACAGGGGCATTTCTTGCGTATTCGATCGACACCACGAAAAAGGCCCAGCTTAAAACTGGGCTCGTTTGGTCGCCGATCTGGTCTAACCATCAGTTGGTTAAGCAATCCGTTCGATTTGATCACCGGATTGTTTTTGGGAATCCAACAAAAATTCCGACGTCGCGTAAGCGGGTTCAACGGCCTTTCAGCCGTCGGTAGCTAAATCTTTTTCGCCGTCGGCAATGCGAACGGTTTCTGTTGAACGGCTTTACGCACCGCACCGCTGCGAATGCACTGAGTACAGACTCTCATCGTCTTCACGCCGCCTCCATCGGTGGCGGTGCGAACCTTCTGCAGGTTGGGACGGAATTGCCGACGAGTCTTCCCCGTGATTTTTGTACCGACGCCGCCGAGGTATTTTGCTTTACCACGTGTTTCGATTCGATTTCCCATTTGAGGGCCTTTGCCGCAGACTTGACACACGCGAGCCATAACACTTTGTCCGTATAAAAACGTATTTTGTTCTAAAATTCTGAGTTTGTCGAAGCGCAGTATTATAACGACTGACAATCGTCTCGCAACGCCATAAAAATGCCTATTTGCCCTGTTTATCGTCACTGCGAGTCCCGCATTTCAGCCCAAAAAGGCAACTTTTTTCCGTTGCTCGATGCGATAAGGACGATACTAGGCGATAGCGACAACACAGGCTTGGTTTACCTAACCGCCGAAACTTCGCCGCAAAGCCGTTCCGCTTGGTCCGTGCGCATCGGTCAAAGCACCTCCCCCCGCTCTCCATCGGGCTGAAGATGCTGACGCGTATCGAATCGCTGATTTCAACGCTCCGAATAACTTCTAGCACAAACGCAAGCAATAAGAACCATGAGTGATTCTGACTTTTTCAAACGACTGAACACCGGATCGCGTGGCTATCGAGGCTCGGGCAACGATGTTCAGAACATCTACCGTGGCTTTCTTCAGGGGGCACTTCTTGTGCTGCTGATTGCACTTGGTTTAGTTTGCTACACATGTTTTTACCGTGTCGATGCGAGCGATCAGGGGGTTGTGTTACGGTTCGGAAAACACGTCCGCACAGTCGAACCGGGCCTACAAATTAAATTTCCTTGGCCGATCGAAAGCGCCTTCACCGTTCCCGTCCGCAGCGTACAAACCGAAGAATTCGGATTCCGTACGATCTCCGCAGGCCGGTCCACCCAGTACGCTTCGAAAAACAAAACGATGCTTGAGATCGCCGATATGCTCACCGGCGATTTGAATTTGGCACATGTAGAATGGATCGTCCAGTACCGCATCAGTGATCCCTATCAATCGCTGTTCAACGTCGGAGGTGACGACAGTGGCCGTTGGGAGTCGTTGGCAACGCTGACCCAATCCGGTATCAACCCGGCCATTCCTGACACCATTCAAGACGTCTCCGAAACGGTCATGCGTAAACTGGTCGGTGACCGGAGTGTGGATTCCGTGCTGACGTTGGGACGCGAGGAGATTGCGGCCCAAACCAAAATCGAGATCCAAGCCATGCTGGACAAATTTGAGATGGGCGTCGACGTTGTGACGGTCAAGCTACAAACCACATCCCCGCCGGAATCGGTCAAAGACGCCTTTCAAGAAGTAAACCGTGCACGCCAAAACAAAGAACGTGTCGTCAACGAAGCCGAAGGAGAACGTAACCGCCAAATCCCAGCGGCGCGAGGAAAACAAAAACAAATGATCTCAGAAGCCGAAGGTTATCGGGACCGGATGCTGATGGAGACCGAAGGACGCATCTCAGCATTCAACGCAAAACTGGCCGAATACGAAAAAGCGCCTGCGGTCACCAAACAGAGGCTATATCTTGAGGCCATGCAAGAGGTTCTGAGCAACGTCGGCGATAAAACGATCATTGACGAATCGGTCAACCAAATGTTGCCGGTGCTCAACCTCAACCGAACTTCCGATGCCAATCCACTGCGAGGGTCGAAATAATGCAAGCCAAACTTAGCGCGGTTCTGGTCTTATTGATTCCATTGGTAATCCTCCTGTACCTGTCGACCTACATCGTCAACGAAGGCAGCCAAGCGGTCATCACCCAGATCGGTAAACCCGTCCGTTTCATCTCAGAGCCGGGGCTTTATTTTCGCATCCCCGCTTTACAGACCGTACACACCTTGGAAAAACGCATTTTGCCTTGGGATGGTGCTCCGGAAAACATGCAAACCCGTGATAAAAAACGCATCTTCGTTGATTGTTGGGCGCGATGGAGAATCGTTGAACTGCAACGCTATTTCACCAATGTGCGATCAGAGCAACGGGGCCAAAAAATACTTGACGACATTGTCGATTCGGCCGTCCGAGATGTGATCGCCAAAAACAACTTAATCGACTTAGTCCGCACCACCAACGAAAAATTGGTTTATGAAAGCGAAGAACTAGAACGAACCGCGACCACACGCGACGAAGTTGAATCCGGACGGGAAGAAATCGAGCGACAGATTCTGGCCATCGCCAGCCGTGACCTGATGGAGGAATATGGCATGGAGTTAGTCGACGTGCACATCAAACGCGTCAAATACAGTGATCAGG
Organism: uncultured Pirellulaceae bacterium; assembly: GCA_937944405.1. Classification (GTDB taxonomy): domain Bacteria; phylum Planctomycetota; class Planctomycetia; order Pirellulales; family Pirellulaceae; genus Mariniblastus. The sequence continues at coordinate 10,385 of CALDYR010000132.1, read as the reverse complement.
TCCGCAACACCGTTTACGAACGGATGCGTAGTGAACGTCAGCGAATCGCCAAACTGTTTCAATCCGAAGCCGAAGAAGACCGCAACCAGATTCAAGGCATCACCCGCAAGCAGCTCGATTCGATCGAAGGCACCATGAAAAAACGCAGCGCTGAAATTCGAGGCGATGCCGATGCTGAAGTCATTCGGATGACGGCAGAATCTTATGGGAAGAACCCTGAGTTCTTCGAATTCCTACAGCGATTGGAAATGTACAAGGCGGCCCTGAATTCAGATACCAATCTGATACTTTCAACCGACAGTGAGATGTTTGGTTTGTTCAAACGCACGTCTCCCAAACCCACACCACCCCCAACGGCTCCCCAAGACGATCAGCAATAGACCTTGATCGCCGCGGCGACGCCGAACGGATTTCCTTCAGTGGCAACCGTTGAAAAGCGTTTCTGGTGCCGTGCGTTTGGAACGTGTATGGAGGTTAAAAGCTGACCGAAACCGGCACGCCGGCTTTGATGCCCAACATTTCGCTGATGCTGATACCAACGATCTCGATCTCAAGGCAACCGCTGGTGCCGAGACTGGCTACCAAGGTCGCGGTCGGTTGACCGTGGTCCTGCGGATAAACCCCAACCGTTTCGTGTTCGGCAAACTTCACCGTTACCGATTCGCCCGGGCCGGCGTCGGTTAGTGCATCATTACGGATGTCGGTCACAAGCTGTCCAGTTGCACCGATCGACTCCACCGTGCCAGTTACGCAGATCCCCAGCAGATTCGTTTTAGGGCGCGTCAACGTTTTTTGCTTTGCCATCAATAGCTCCTATTAAGGGTCTCTCATATGTCGCCGATTATTCAGAAAAATCGCCGCTGACAAAATAGCAATTTAAGCCCTTCCAATCATCTTCATGATTTTTTCCCGCACGACGTTGGGACTGACGTTGGGGTTCAACTTCCGCGCTTTGCCGATCAGCGCCCCGATCGCTTTGTCTTTGCCCTCTAACAGTTGAGCCACAACATTGGCATTTCCGTCGATCAGCTGCTGACACAGCGCGTCGATTTCGCTCGAATCGACCGCCTTAATCCCGAGTTTCTCAATGGCGGCATCCAATCGGCTGCCGTTTTCCAACATCTCAGCCAGCACGTCTTTGCCTCGACTGGTGTCGAAATCGCCGGCCGCGACTTTTGCCAGCAGGCCACCGAACTGATCTGCAGAGATCGGAAAATCAGCGATTCCACATTCCTTCTCATTCAGATAACGCAGGACTTCTTGCCCGATCCAATTACTGACCAGCTTGCCCGACTTTTTCAAATCGCCAGAATCACTGCTAGCTCTCTCCGCAACAGCCTTGAAATAATCGACCACTGAGCGGCCTTGGGAGACGATGACTTCGGTGTCGTACGCGTCCAAACCGTAGACCTGGTGCAGTTGGGCACGGAGATCGGCCGGTAATTCGCCGAGCGTTGCGGCAATGGTTTCGATTTCCTGTTCCGATGTTTCCACCGAGATTAAGTCCGGGTCGGGGAAGTATCGGTAATCGGCGGACTCTTCTTTTTCTCTTTGCGGTGTCGTTTTTTGATTCGCGTCGTCCCAGCCGCGCGTTTGCTTGGGCGCTTCGCCAATCAACAGCCCCTCCTTTTTCCATTTTCTCAACTGGCGCTGCGATTCGTATTGGATTGCGCGTTCGGCGGCACGAAAACTGTTGAGGTTTTTGACTTCGACGATCGGCGTGGCGACGGTCTCTCCATCGACGGCGATGTGAAGATTTACGTTACCGTCGCATCGCAGGGAACCTTCTTGCATGTTGCAGTCGGAGACCTCGATGTAGGTCAAAATCAATTTCAGTTCGGTCAAAAACGCTTTGGCTTCTTCGGCCGACCGCATATCGGGTTTGGTAACGATCTCCAACAGCGGTGTGCCGGTGCGATTGAGATCGATTTTAGAATCGTTACCGGCCCCCGATTCATCGTGAACACTTTTACCCGCGTCCTCTTCAAGATGCGCCCGTTCAATCGCGATGTCGCGCGCTTCAAACGCCCCTTTGGGATCTGCGATATGCAAGTGGCCTTCGCCGCAGATCGGTTGATCGAACTGGCTGATTTGATAGCCCTTAGGGAGATCGGGATAGAAATAGTTTTTACGATCCCACTTCGTGCTCCGCGCGATTTCGCAGTTCAACGCCAGCCCCGTCTTAATCGCCAATCGCAGCGCCGTTTCGTTGATCACAGGTAGCGTCCCTGGTTGGCCGGTGCAAACAGGACAGGTCTGAGTGTTGGGTTCCGCCCCGTACTCGGTCGAACAACCGCAAAACAATTTCGATTGCGTATCCAGTTGGACGTGAACCTCCAGTCCAATGATTACAGTAACGTCGGCGTCGGTGACTTTTTCACGCGATTCGGATGAGATAGCGGTTGCGTTCATAATGCTTGATTTGGATTGCGATACGATGTTACCTACGATTATATACGGTGATCCCCAACCAGCCGATGGGACATGGACAGACCAATTTTCTGATATCCTGTTGATCTTACCCAGCCAGCCGAAGGAAACTCAAGCAAGCGACAGAAAACGCGGCCGCCTTTGGGTTGCTGGTTTCTACATCAGCCAATCGCCATCGAGAACACGCACCGCCCACACCGGCGCCCCAAATTAACAATCCAGACTCCTTCCATCGTAGGCCAAGCGGCATGAAATATACCACGCCAAAATTAGTCGACTGCGAACAACACGGTCCCCGTTCGGAACTGTTTATCGTCGAAGGCGATTCGGCGGCGCGGACGTTGCTACGAATCCGTAACTCGGCGCACCAAGCCGTGCTGCCGATGCAGGGCAAACCGATGAACACGATTAACGCCAGCGCAGAGGGTCTTCACCAAAATGCTCAATTCAGTGCGCTTTTGGACTCGCTTAAAATCGATTTAAATCTGCCCGATAGGCCGGTGGAAATCCCTTACGAAAAAATCATATTGTTGTTCGATCCCGACGCCGATGGCATCCACGGCAGGACGCTGATGCTGATGTTTTTTTACGTCTGGCTGCGGAAGACCTTGGACGACGGACGCGTGTTTGACGCTCACGCGCCCCAATGGATGATAACCAGCGGCGACATGAAACATGTGGCTTTTGCAGCAACCCCCGAACATCTGAGAAAAGTACGCGCTCGCCTCTCTGCCCGGGGCGCGACGAATCTCACCACCAAACGCTTTCGCGGATTGGGAAGCATCGACGTGAGCATCCTAAATAGCCAATGCGTCGCCCCTACAACGCGCAGGTTAAACGTGCTGACCGCCGCACACGCCGAAAACGCATTGAACTTGTTCGAAAATTTAAAAGTCTTAAGAAGTGGCTGCCCCCCAACAAAGTTCAATCGCTCAACCAAATGAACCAGCCATCTCAAGCTAACCTTCGGCCCCTCAAGACGCACTATGACGATAAAGTTTCCCCGCCGAACAGGATGCCTTCATCGCCTCGGCCAAAGCAAAGACACACAAACATTGGCGCGTCGAAGATGGCGAAATCATCAGCGACGCGCGGGGGCCCGTTCAATGGCCTTGTCGAACAAAAGTGGCTCTTCCCATAATTTAGTGGCAAGCTTCGAAATCGCAGTAGGATTTGCCAGAACTTCCGACGCTGTCTTTGTGAGAATCCGGGCGAATCCCGCTACATTCACGGGAAAAGGCAGGCTTTGGCCGCAGGCGATGCCACAAAGTTCCGGGAAAAACCAGGAAACAAGGCCCCGTTCAACTGCAAACTCACAACCGCGTAATGCGCTGGCGGAACATCTTCATCAGAGAATTTTTGCCAGCAGAAGCAAACCAACGACTGCGTTCCAAGAACAACGATGAGTTCGTTTCGATCTTTAACAGCGACAATTTTGATGGCTGGGCCGGCCCACTGAAGAACCATGAGATAACGATTTCGTACTCAGCAACAAACCCAACCGGGGTGGGTGGTACGATCTGCACCCAAAAGCAATACACGGACTTCGTCGCACGGATTGAATTTCGTTTGCCCCCGGCCAGCAACAACGCTTACCTCGACATGTGCGAACTACAAGTCCTGGACAATGACGCAGCCAAATTCAAAACCCGGATGACCGGCAGTACCACGGGTCCGCCTACGGCATGGTCGCCGCAGCGCGGAGTTATCTACGTGAAACTAGGCTGTGGAATCTCCAACAGGTCGCCGTCAAAGGCTCCGCCATCAAAGTTGAACTCTACGGTAACGTCATCCTTGATTGCGACCTCCAAAATGTGACCACGCACCTCGGAGATAAACCACACCCCGGCAATACGCGCCTCAAAGGGAACTTCGGGTTGGCCGCACATGGTGCCCCCGCCCAGTACAAAAACCTCGAAATCAAAGTCCTCAAGTAAGCTTCATCACCGCCTCCTGCCACCGTCAGCCGTTATTCCGGACGTCGAAGATGGAAATCAGTTTGCGTTTGATATTGATGGGCCGCCTGCAAAATCGCCGATTCGTTGAACCGGTTGGCTTGCAACTGCAAGCCAATCGGCAACTGGGCGTCGTCAAACCCGCAGGGAATAGAAATCGCAGGCACACCTGCCAGATTCGCCGAAACGGTGTAAATATCAGCCAAATACATCGCGATCGGGTCGGCGGCGTGCTCTCCAAATTTGAACGCAGTCGATGGAACCGTGGGGCCAAGAATTAGATCCACCGAAGCGAAGGCCTTATCGTAGTCATTTTTAATCATCCGTCGAACCTTCGACGCTTTTAGGTAGTACGCATCGTAATAACCCGAGCTCAAAGCGTAAGTTCCCAGCAGAATTCGATTTTTGACCTCGTTACCAAAAAACTCGCCGCGTGTGTGCGTGTACATGTCCGCCAGATTCGCCGCAGCGGAACGGTTGGTGTACCTGACACCGTCAAACCGTGACAGATTGCTGGACGCTTCGCAGGGGGCAATCACATAGTACGCGGCGATCGCGTACTTTGTGTAGGGCAATTGAATCTCTTGCGTTTCAGCCCCCAGCGCTTTCAAAACTTCGATCGCGGCGTCCACTTTTGCGCGGACCGATTCGCTCACTCCATCCCCAAAGTGATCGACGCAAACACCAATCTTCACACCATCAAGCCGCTGGTTTAAGGTGGCTGAAAAATCCGGCACCGCATCCACTGCCGAGGTCGAATCGCGTGGATCGTGGCCCGCAATCGTTTGCATCACCAGTGCAGCGTCTTCAGCGGTGTGCGTCATCGGACCGATCTGATCTAACGAACTGGCGAACGCAATCAAACCAAATCGACTGACCCGACCGTAGGTGGGCTTGAGGCCCGTGATTCCACAAAACGAGGCCGGTTGCCGAATCGATCCACCAGTATCCGATCCGATCGATACCGGAGCCATCGCGGCGGCAACCGCGGTCGCCGATCCACCGCTCGACCCACCGGGGACATGATCGTGATTCCAAGGATTTTTTGCCGGAAAATAAGCCGAACTTTCGGTGGAGCTTCCCATCGCGAATTCGTCCATATTGGTTTTACCGATCACGATCGCGCCGGCTGATTTTAATTTCTGCACGATCGTCGCATCGTACGATGGCACAAACTTGGACAGCATTTTACTGCCCGCGGTGGTGGTTTGATCGCGTGTGCAGATGCCGTCCTTGACCGCTACCGGCAACCCCGCCAACGGTCCCAACGTTTTACCGACCGCACGATCCGCGTCGACCGCTTCGGCCGCAGCCATCGCAGCGGCATCACACGTCGACAAATAGGCGCCGTTGGCGTCATTAAGTTCACCGGTTCGACCAAGAAAATGCTCGGCGCATTGGACGGCGGTAACTTCGCCAGATTTAATCTTTGCCACAATCTCAACGGCGGAAAGGTTTTCGATTTGCATTTTTAAAAAATTGTTAGGCAACAGGGCAACTGGGCCCCGCCATGAAAAAGATGAAGTAATAACACCGCAGCAAACAGCCGCTTAAACAAAACGGCTCTTCCCGGATTTTAGTGGCGAGTTTAGAAATCCCAGTGGGTTTGCCCCGAATCTCCGTCGCCTGTGCTTGAGGGAATTCGGGGCAATCCCCCTATCATTCACATTCACCCGAAACGGAAGTCTTGGGGCGTGCCAAGTACCACAACGTTCTGGGAAGAACCTAAAAAACAGGGGGCACTTTATAAAACTGACCATCAGAGTCAGGTGAATTGGCCAAAATTGTCTCACGTTCGGTGCTGGGTAATACCTCGTCATTACGAATCGCGTTGACCGATTCAATCGCCCCAAAGAACGGTTCGGTGTCATCCGGAAGATCGACCGATTCAAGCTGCTTCACGTAATCAAGAACTTTTTCTAGATCGGCTTGTGTGGCCGAAGCTCGGTCATCGGGAAGGTGTAACCGCGCAAGCAGCGCGACTTTCTGGGCTAAATTGGACATGATGGACTCTGCACGAAAATGTAATAAACGTCGCCACTTGCAACTTTCAGGTTTCAATGGCCAGTGAGGCCGACATTGTAACCGAACCTATCCGCATGGGTAGCGATTGTACCAACTGGCCAACGCGGCAACCGCAGGCAGAATGTATGAAAATTATAAAAAAAGTCGGCGCTATCGAAATATGTAACCTATCTTTCAAATGGCCAAGGAAAGTCTTGCCCTCGCAAACAAAGCCACTCAAGAGCAATCCGATGAACGACAATGCCCATTTCAGCTACCAACAAGTTTTGGATTCGATCCAAGAAATGCGATCGTCACTAAGGCCAGATTCAGTCGATCACATCAGCGCCGACTGGGAGACGACGACGCCGTTCTGGGAAGAAGGCAATTCACTAGCAGGATTTTGGTTCGAAGACTGTGAGTTTGACCCACGCGGATCGTTTGAAGAATAAGTTACCCCCTGTCGAACCAGTAACCAAAATAACCGGCGGGATGAGATGAAGGCAGCTTCGATTTTTCGGGGCTGCCTTTTTTTCGCCGGAATCGTTTCGCCATAGACGGCTGGCGAATATCTCCGACGGCGGCGTGAATGCCTTTGCGTCAATGCTCCCTGTGACGCCTTATCCACGAACCGCTTCAATGGCCCTGCGATTGTTTTTTAATGAACGTTTCCCACCGTCCAAAAACGACTTAAAACGACATGTGCCATCGCGTAGAACCTGAAATTCGACGGCCCCGTTTTTTTCTGTGCTCAACATTTTACAGCGGTGTTCGTGAGCCGCACTTACCGTCGATTGAGCCAGTTTCCCATCGCCGCAACTGACCGCAACGAAGTCGGGGGTCGCCCATCGAAAAAACCGGTCGGGAGCACTGTGAGCACTGCCGTGGTGGGCTGCCATGACCAAATCAAAGTGCGTTGGCGGCGTCGCAAGTAACGCCGACAAGCCCTCTTTTTCCAAATCGCCCGGCAATAAAATTCGCCGAAACCGATAATCAATACTCATCACGATGCTGGCCGAATTGTCGTTGGTGTGGGCCGATGATGGGGCAGGGGAGAGGATCTCGATCGTGACCGCTGGATCGATCGAAAGATCAGCGCCCCGGGCAATCTCACATATCGCCACCCTCTGACGACACAGCGCCGTTTTCATTTCCGCAACCGACAACGAAGGATGCTGGTTCATCATCGGTGAAAGATAAACCTTGCCAATCGAAAACCGTTCCGCCAATTCCGGCAACGCGTTGAAGTGATCAATGTCAGCATGAGAAACGACAACCGCATCGATATGCTTGATGCCTTTGTACCACAACACATCTGAAACACACCGCGCCGCAAAACCAGCCGAAACGGTCGACCCACAATCGTAAATCATGACCTTGCCGTTAGGCAGTTCCAACAACACCGCCGTGCCATGGCCAACATCGATGAAAGTCGCTGTCAAAGCGCGCTCAATGTGACTGCGATAAAAATCAGAAACCATCACCGGCCCCGCCCACCCCAAAACAAACCAAGCCACCCCTAATCCAAACAGGCGCCCTATTGAAACTCGGGTCAGTGGATACAAACCGAAAACCACCCATAACACATAAAAAATCACCACCGACACCACCGGTGGTCCCGCAGTCCAGAAATGCCCCCCCGGAATCGCGCTGGCCCAACCGACAAACAATTCAATGAACCCTAAACTCAACCAACACACCACCGCAGCTCCATTCGCAATCCACACCACAAAATCACCAAAGGCAAAGATGGTTATCCCCGCGTACAACGAAATCGCAATCGGCAAAATAATCAACGGATTCACTAACAACCCCACCGGCGCCAACACGTGGAAGCTGATCGCTACTAAGGGAATCGATATCAACCAAATTAACCCACTGACGACAAACGCCGCGCGCAGATTTTTCCCAACCGCATAACAGCCCCTGACGGGCCAATCGCGCGTCGATTCGATCAGCTGCTGCAATGGATCGGAGGGGCGGCGAAAAATGTACTGGTTCCCAAAACCAATCGACGCCACTGCCAGAAAAGACAACTGAGTCCCCAAGGAAAACAGATCCGTCGGGTTGATTGCCAACACGACCATCGCCGCTAAAGCCAACACGTTATAAGAAAGCCCCGACCTTCCGGTAATACGGGCGATGCAGAACAACACAATCAAAATAGACGCCCGTACCACAGGCGGACGGAACTCCACCAGCCAAGCATAAAACATGACAAATACCATCGTCAGCAACAGGCACGCGTTGCGGCTGAGCCAACCACAACGAAAAAGCGCGAAAAAACAGCAGCCCAAAATACCAACATGCAGCCCTGAAATCGCCAGCAAATGAACCGTACCTGTCTCCAAAAACGATGCGCGTCTCCGCGGCGACAATTGCTCTCGATTACCCAGCAAAATCGCAGCGGCAAGACTCGCCTGATCGGGCGGCAAATAGTGCCACGACAACGCATTTAATCGGCTCCTTAAACGCCCCAACCAAGCCCCGGTGTGCGAAGGTCGAATCACTGAAACACAATCGGCATGAGGGCAATAAACAGAACACAGAATGCGACGGCTGCGATAAAAAGCACCAAAATCAAACGCGCCGGGATTCGTGGGGCCACCAATCTTTCGCAAACGCCCCCAAACCTGCAGCCCATCGCCAGCATGAATCGCGTCGACGCCCCCCGGAGCGGTCACATACAACCGCCCCACCGCAGGCAACCAATCCGCCCCGTCACGAATAGAAGTGCACTCGATCAACATCCGATTTCGCCCACCGCGCGGACGACTCAAGTGACTCCCGGGCTGGTCAACAGCAACACGTCGCGGCTCAGATAACATCACGCCCCGAAGACAAACCGGCCGAGAATCATCTGTTGCCCAACAACTGATTTCGTTTTCCGGATAATAATTCCAGTACACATGATGCCAACTGGCAGACAGCGCTCCAATAAAAATCAGAATTGAAATTAACCGAAAACAAAGTGCAAGACGGCCCCCCGGCAGCCCGAAAACAAACACCAACGCGACCACAGCAATCGAAGCATACAAACCAATCCAACAGTCCAACCAACGGTCGGTTCCGATACCAATACAACATGCCCCGGCCATCCAGACCGCAGGATGCTCAATAGAATCGGTGCTATTAAATCTGTGCGTGTTTTGCATCGCCCGTTTTCGCTGGTCGTAGCGCCCGCAAGCCACCGGGCGACACCGTTCTCAGTTAAGCTGAAAATCACTATCAACTGTCCTCGTAACGGCCTGAGGAAATCCCTTTCATATAACCTTACAAAAGGACGGACGGATAGGAGATAGGTCGAACCCCAACCTAACCGAGCCGCGCCTCCAAAGCAAAATTTTTTGCTCCGATCACCGACCACCGAACTCTACTCACGGCCCACTCAAAGAACTCCATCACTCCACAGCCCCAACGCCGTGAAAGGTTTTCGTGTTGAAAAACCGCCTTTTGCTTTTGCTCGAATTATGAAAAAAAGTTAGATTCCATCACACAACTAACTGAAAATAATTCAGTCAGAAAGGAATCTGGCCCATGTCTTGAAAGAATCAATCATCTCAATCAAAGCGTTCGCAGAAAAACATGCGCCGTTGCGAAAAAAGAAACGAACTACAAAACGTCGCCAGTCACATGCCAACAAAGAGGATTTCAAACAAGCTCTTTATTGGTTCTACGGGACAAGTAATATCTCTTCCGATATTAGTTAGACAGCGTCAGTTTGTTGGTTCTGTTCGATAAATCATGATTTTTCGTCGTCGATGATGCAAGATTTGAAACTTTCGACGTCGATGCCGAGCTCATCGTAGAGCTGTATTCTTGTTTTGGTGTGCGACTTGATGGCTTGGGCGTTTCTTTTTTGATAGTAGCGTTGGCGATTAAGTTCCGCCGTTAATCTTCGGTTCCTCTGGGGTGTTGGCACGCCGCGATTGTGCAGATAGGAATTGACTACCGCGCGAACCTGTTCAACGGTTAGCTTTGCCATCGGGTCGATTT
>CALDYR010000131.1 GCA_937944405.1 uncultured Pirellulaceae bacterium | reverse complement strand
TTTCAAATCACACAGCGTTTCTAGTTGCTTAAAATCCTCGATGCGTTGTTGAATTTCATCAAAGCGATGGTCCGTTTTGGCAAGCACATCCGGCCAAGCGGTTCTGTCGGGCAAATCCTGTCTCACAATCAACCCAATTTTTAGCCCCCTAAAACGATCGGCCAACTCCAACGCCATGTTCCGTGCCAACCCACCCAAACCGCCGGTGAACACGTAGACGCCACCGTCTTGGAATCGCGTTTGCTTTCCTTCGGGTTCGAATTGCTCGTACGTCTGCTCCCACCATTGGCCCGACGCGTAGGAAAGCAACGGTTGATGCCTGTCGGATTGAAGCAAACGCGAAAATTCTGGCGTACTGGACAAAATTGTGAATTGCGTAATTTCGCCAATGTCCAGCACTTTGGTGACGATGGCAGGGTATTCTTTTTGAATCACCGAACATCCTCCGACCAACGCACGATTGGCCGCGTTCACCGACGCCCGGGGATCGATTTGAGCACATCCCGTTGTCAACACGGTCAACGGGATAGGACGATCAACCGCGCCCTCGCCGATCGCTTTGGCGATCCATGCGAAGCTGATTGTGGCGTTGGTGTTCAATTGCCAAAACAAATCGGCTGAAAATGTTGAGGCATAGGGTTGGGAATCGAAAATCGTCCAACCGTGAATCACGCCGCTGATTGCGCCGCGTTCGTTGGTGACCGCGTCTACTAATCGCTGGTAGTCCGCAGGCGCGCTGCTATTGATGGAAAAATGATTGGCGGCGTGCTGAACGTACTTCGTTCCTCGGCTAACCATTACGACGGTCACTGCGTTTTGATCACGGGGATCTTCAGCCAACCAATTCGCAATGTGATCGGCGCTGATGCCGGGTTGGTCAATCAGCGCTAACCAAATTCCGGGCGTCGGTGTAGGTTCGTTATCCAAATCAAACTCGTTACGACGATGGGAATCCAAGTTGGCTTGTTTCCAAATCGGCGTGTTGTACCACGAACCATTTGCGTCAACTGATGATCCAAGACGAATAGTGTCCGGGGGGCACTGATAAGTCTGTTCGTCGAAGGGGTAAGTCGGTAACGGCACCCGGCGCGGTCGCTCTGAGGGGCCATTAACTTTTGACCAATCGACTTCTAAACCTGCCGCCCAAGATCGGCCCAACGCCACCCGCGCGAACCGGTGACCGTCCAATTCCTTTTCGCGCGCGTGAGGTATCGTTGCGATGGCGACATGATCAGTCCCTTTAAAATGCGATCGGCTCAACTGGGTCAGCGTGCGACCGGGGCCCATCTCAATCAACAGCAAATCATCGCCGCTTTCCCCTAACGCGGTTAGATTGTCGGCAAAACGAACCGTCGAACGGACTTGACGGGCGTAGTATTGAGGGTCGCAAGCTTCGTTGTCGGTAATCCATGTTCCGGTAACATTGGACATAAATTCAATCTGCGGCGACCGAAGCGACACGCCCTTTACAACGTCGGTGAACGGGGCCAGCATGGGATCCATCATGGACGAGTGGAACCCATGAGAGGTCACCAACGTTTTCGAATTGATTCCTTGTGACTGAAGCGCTTTGGCGAAGGAATTGATGGCTTGATCGGTTCCGGCAACCACAGCAACGGTGGGACTGTTGACCACCGCCAAATCAATATCACTACGCCGGCCTATCAAAGATTGGATCGGCGTTTGACCATGCATCACCGCCAGCATACTGCCGCCGGGCATCGCCTGCATCAGTCGTCCTCGGTTAGCCACCACCAACAACACATCCTCAAGGCTCATTACATCTGCCATCGCCATGGCCACGTATTCCCCGATACTATGCCCCAGCATGGCGTCGGGCTGGACGCCCCACGATTGCCACAAACGAGCTTGCGCTAACGCGACCGAGAAAATTCCGATTTGCGCAAATTGAGTTTGGTTGACATCGTGTTGCGGGTTGTCCGAAAACAGCCAGCCCTTCAAACCCGGTGATAAAATCGTTTTGAGAACTTGGTCGCAGCGGTCGATCACGGCGCGAAAAACAGGTTCGTGTGAATACAGATTCTTTCCCATTTGCGTATACTGCGATCCCTGACCGGAAAACATGAAAACCGTTTTCCGTCGACGCGCCGCAGACGAAGATCGGAAGATCTGAAATTCATCGACGGTCTGTGGGCGATCGTTGTTCAACGCCGCACGTAACTGAGCGTTCGAATCGCAGACTGCGAATGCTCGGCGGGCGAAATGTTTGCGTCCGTTTTGCAGCGTGAAAGCAACGTCTGAAAACTCATTTGCCCCCAAAACGTCATTCTGTTCGGTTTGCCAATTCTCCAACAACCGGTCCAAAGACCGATCCGTTCGCGCTGAAAATGGCACAATTTGCAGCGCAAAATTTCGGCACGTATTAGCCGATGGGGCGTCTGAGGCGGTCGCGGGGGCCTTTTTATGTGACGCTATTTCCTCACCGGCAGCAGATCCCATGCCATCGGGGGCAGTATCCTTGGCATGGTGCCCTTGGGCGACGATGACGTGTGCGTTGGTACCGCCCATTCCAAAAGCGCTCACCGCAGCGATCCTGTTGTCATTCGCTGCAGGCCACGGCGCTGAGTTTTTTTGAACGAAAAATGGTGACTGTTTGAAGTCAATCGCGGGATTGGGTTGGTCGAAGTTTAAACTGGCTGGCAATTGCCGGTGCTTCAAACTGAGAATCACTTTTAGAAGCCCCGCGATCCCCGCTGCAGCGTCGGCATGACCGATATTGGTTTTGACCGAACCGATTGCACAAAATTGTTCGTCTTGCGTGGTCGACCGCCAGGCGCGCGTTAAACCGGCAATTTCGATAGGGTCGCCGATGATCGTGCCCGTTCCATGCGCCTCGACGTAGCTGATCTCGCGCGCCGAAACACGAGCGTCTTGCAACGCCATCTGAATGACTTCAGTTTGTCCCTCGATGCTCGGGGCTGCATAACCACCTTTGCGATCGCCGTCGTTGTTCACCCCAACACCTCGAATGACAGCGTGAATCGTATCACCAGCAGCAATCGCATCGTTAAGCGGTCTGAGTAAAACGGTTCCGGCGCCGTGACTGAAGATTGTTCCTGAAGCGCGACTGTCGAACGCGCGGCAATGACCGTCGGCGGAATAGATCAAACCATCGCCGTGTTCGTACCCCTGAGCGTGCGGCCAGGAGAATGAGCTACCGCCAGCGATTGCAAATTCGCATTGACCGCTGCGAATCGCATGGCAGGCTTGAGCCACCGCGACCAAGGAAGTCGAACATGCCGTTTGCACGGCAACCGACGGGCCGGTCAAACCTAGGGCGTACGAGGTGCGAGTCGACATAAAATCAGCACCGTTGCCAATCAGCCGCTGGAGTCGTTTTGTTTCATCGATGTGCCGCCACGGTGCTAAATAATTTGGCATGCCGCCACCGGCAAAAACTCCGATGCGTGCACCGTCGGGTTCGGCTGGATACCCGCCATGCTCAAGCGCTTCCCACGCCGTTTTTAGAAACAAGCGAATCTGTGGCGATACAATTTCAGCGTCGGCACGAGTGATTCCAAAAAACTCTGGTTCAAATTCCCATGCGTCGGGGAGCACTGAACCCCGGCGGACGTAGTTCGATTTAGTGAACTGCGCCGGTGACACGCCAGCTTCGACCAATTCATGTTCGGAAAAATCTCGGATCGTTTCCACGCCGTGAATCAGGTTTTCCCAAAACGCATTGATGTTGGGCGCCGACGGAAACCGCGCTGCCATACCGATAACAGCGACGTCATGAACGTTTGCCGGGGGGACGCGCCCGCGCAACCGAACCACCGACGATTCGACTGACTGCGCTTGGCCCGGAAGTAACTTGGCCGCTAGGGAATCGGCCGTCGGATACTGAAAAACTTCTCCGACAGAAATTTCAAATTCAAGTTCCTGTTGAAGCTGCAGCTGGAACTTCACTGCGGTCAACGAATCAGCACCCATACGAAACACATGATCGCTGACTCGTATGCGCCGATTAAGGATCTTGCTCCAAATCGATGCGATTGAAACGGCTAACGTCCGACGATCTTCGGCCGAAGCTGTGATCGAGCTGACATCGGTTGGATCGTCTAAAGTTTCGTTTGGTTCGACATCAACAAGCACCGATTCGGGTAACGGCAGCGCGTTGCGGTCTAATTTTAAGTTCGCGTTCGTTGGGAATTTATCTAACCGGACAAACCACGTCGGCACCATATATTCGGGCATTTCAGCCAACAAATGCGATTGAAGTTCGGCATCAGGGACTGGATTAGCAGAAATCACATAGGCAACCAAACGTTGACTGCCGGGAGAATCTTCCCGCACCATCGCGACGGCGTCTTGGATCCCCGGATGGGTTTTCAAACGCGCCTCGATTTCGCCAAGTTCGATTCTGTACCCCCTCAGTTTGACTTGATGGTCGCTGCGCCCGATATAAAACAAGGTGTCGTCGTGATCCCAATAAACGACATCGCCTGAATCGTACATGCGTGGGGCGCAGGGCGAACTCGAATCCCCCATGGAGTTCACAAATGGATCAGGGACAAACTTCTCAGCGGTCAACTCTGGTCGATTAAGATATCCGCGCGCCAAAGATTCGCCGCCGATGAAGAGATTGCCCCGCACCATCGGCGGCACCGGTTGGCCAAAATCGTCAATCACGTACAGACGCGCGTTCAACAGCGGCCCGCCCAGCGGAATTGCATCCGAACCGTCCTTTAGGAATCCGAAGGTTGTGTAAACGGTGGCTTCGGTCGGGCCGTAACCATTGACCAACCGTTTTACACGCGGGCTGACTTCGGCCCTTACCAGTGGCGTCAACGCTTCGCCGCCGGCAATCACGGTCAGTTTTGGTGATTCGCTCCAACCCGACGCAACCAACACCCGCAGGCTTGTCGGCGTGGCAGCCATATAGGTAGCGTTGGTGTCGCGAATCAACCTTTCAAGTTGCCGACCGTTGGCACCGATCTGTTTGTGCCCGATCGCAACACGGCCACCGATCAATAACAGAGGAAACAGTTCACCAACGGAAGCGTCAAACGCAATCGTTGACATCGCAGCACTGGTGTCATCGGCCGTGAATTCGAGTTGCGTGACAAACACATGGCAGAAATTAACCA
This sequence comes from uncultured Pirellulaceae bacterium, assembly GCA_937944405.1. Taxonomy (GTDB): domain Bacteria; phylum Planctomycetota; class Planctomycetia; order Pirellulales; family Pirellulaceae; genus Mariniblastus. Next base: position 9,238 of record CALDYR010000131.1, on the reverse strand, counting down.
AGCTATGATGGCAGATTTCAACGCCTTTGGGGTTCCCCGTCGACCCGCTGGTGTAGATCGTGTAGGCCGCCTGATGGTTGTGAACCCGCGGGGCCGGATTGGCGTCCAGATCGCCTCCGCGCGCGTTTGTGTTTGTATCAGCACATTTTGAGCTTTCGACATCCAAAATTGTGACAGAGGCATCGCCAGCGAACTTCACAGCCAACTCTTCCGCACGGTCGACCAAAGTAGCGTCGGTGATTAAAAATCCGACCGCAGAATCCTGTGCCATGAAAACCAATCGGTCGGTCGGCAAATCAGGTTCTAGTGCGACGTACCTACCTCCGGCCTTCATCACTCCAATCAGCGCTGAAAGCAAACCGACGCGCCGGCACATCATAATTCCAACACTGTCTTCTGGTTGTATCCCGGCATCGTTCAACCATTTGGCGATAGCATTTGCCTGTCGGTTCAGCTCTCGATAGCTTAATTCCACACCTGTGTCATCATCAGGTTCATGCCGCGCCCACACTGCAATTCGGTCCGGGGATCGCAGGACTTGTTGTTCAAACTGGCGGTGAAATGTGAAATCGGTTGAGCTTGAATTGGAATAGAAATTCGTCGCCTCGGGCTCCGATAAATGTCCAATCGAAATCATGCGGTCGCTTAAAACCGGATCGATGATTGCTAAACTTCCAATTGGTTGATCGCCGATACTGGGATCGGTCTTTGATTTAAGTAGCCGTTCAACTGACCGTCCGAGCGCGTCGGCCCAGAGTTCAACAGATCTCACATCGAAAAGATCGGCGCGGTAGTGGATCGTCAAAGATCGCGCGGTCAGATTGAAATGATAAACAGCCTCAAAACTGTCTGCGTTGGAAGCCAAAAATGGATCCAAGCCCTCTTGATTGAAGCTGAAGATAATTCCGCAATGCTCTGGCACCGATGCGGTGACGTCATAAGACAATCCGGCGGCAGTATCGATCAGTTTTTCAACCGAGTCACTGGTTTCGATTGTCATCAAGCAGGTCGAAAACTTTGAACCTTCGATTCTACCAAACTGGAACGAACTGCTGGAGGAAAATCGAAGGTGTACTAACGCCAGAGCGGCAACCAAGATATTCGGCGGTGTTTCGGGCGGCCAAAACGAACCGCCGGTCGAAGATTGATTTATTTCCGCAGTGGACCCTAGGCCTAGCCTGCGGTTCAGCAGTTGAGAGGTTGACATTGAGATTGAGCAAGGGAGGAGGAAGACTCGGCTGCAGTCTTGTTTCAGGCGGTGCTCATAGCACATCCGCAGACAGCGACGATAATTTGAACTAGATTTCTTTCAACCCTTCTGGCCCCAGATGCAGGGCCGAACGAACTTAACAACAGATTAGTGGTTTGTCTGAGTTGAAGAACGGGGGTACTCAGATCAGCCGTTTGGGCAGTAGGCCCAATTTCCTATCAACGGCCCAAGTTTTGGTGAATTGAGCTACCCCTGAGGTTAGAAAACTAACAAACGATCAGCTGTGCTGAAAGAGGCCGCGTCAGTCAATTCGAGCAAACCAGTATTTACGTGGACACCGTGGGTCGCCAAAAATAACAAGCATTGTCGTAAAAAACTGCGGCCACTGCTTTGCAACTTAAAGCTACCGCCGTTCCAAACCACTCTAACGGGTCAGCCTTGGGCTTCCGTCGGGACGATGGTTATGTGCTCTAGGCCGGTGGAAGTTGCGTTGCGGTTTGGCAATGGCGTTTCACCAACCTGCCGGACGAAAATCCAGTTTATCGCTGAACCGACCATCACTGCGATGATGGGCAGATCAATTGCAGTGATTAGCGCGAAGAACATAGATCTAGTGGTTAAACCGCCTGTTTTGGAGCCCATGAAAAAGCTTCCTATGACGACCCACGCCACCGTCACAGCCAAGGTTCCTAGGAAGCTGTAAGCCCAAACCTCAAGCCGCCGCGATTGAGGAAAGCTCCAGACCACGAATAGCATCCACGGCAATACTGCGCCCAACCAAATCAAGTGCATTGAAACTAATGCGTTAGTCGACGGCAGTCACAGGCCATCACCGCAAATGATATCCAGGTGCGGCATGGGAATGCTGCCGATTTGGACCGCGCCAAGAACGAGCACCGCCGAGATGGCGATGGTTGTCAGAATTTTAACAAACATGAAAGCACGAATAATGATACGAAGAAGTATTGTTGAAAATCACATTTAGACGCCGGCCGCGCGCTTCGCTTACCGACAGTTACGAATGTAATGTAAATTTCCATTCGTTGCCGCCGGAACAGGTTTTGGATCTAACTTTTGCGCGTTGCTTCACTGGTTGTTAACGGAAAACCGGCCCTTTCACGCTTTGGTTGATAAAAACCGCCGGCCCCCATCATTATCGCAATCCAAGAATTACTGCACCAGCTCCCGCCTGTTGATAATAATACTCGCCGTGCGTTTGCAAAACCTTGGCCCCGGACCGACAGCAGCGTACAATCTTTGAATTGGATTGGAGTGCAGGGCGTAAGACGTTCGCAAATGCCTTAGAAAGAATTCCTGTTTCGACTCCAAATCAGCCAACATTTCTTCCTGCCTAGAGTAACCGCGATGAAGGTTAATCCACCGACCGACGTTGTGATCATTGATGAACCCGAAGCCTGTCCGTATCTGCCTGATCAAATCGCACGGATGCCGCTGAGAATGCCGCTGCGAAAAATTAGCCCAGATGACACCGACATTCGATTGGCTCAAGGATACCGCCGCACCGGCGAATTCGTTTATCAGACCAATTGCCCCCATTGCCAGCAATGCCAATCGATCCGGATCGTCGTCGATGATTATCGGTTTAGTTCGAACCAACGGCGCGTGCTGAGTAAGGGGAACCGAAAATTCAGCCAAAGGATCAACGACATGGTAGGCGATGATCAGCGCGTCGCGTTGTTCAATTTGCATCGTCAAGAACGCCAACTGTCTTCCAACGGCAGCACCATCGACCTTGACGAATACCTTTGGGGATTCGTGAAAAGCTGCTTTCGTTCTTTTGAGGTGACCTACTGGGCGGACGAATTGCTCAAGTGCGTTGCGATCTGTGATTTAGGCACGTCTTCACTGTCTGCGGTCTACACCTTCTACGACCCACATCTGACAGGCGATTCAATCGGCACCTATTCGATCCTCAAGCAAATCGAATTTTGCAAACAACGAAAGCTAAAGTATTTGTATCTTGGCTACTACGTGCAAGACTGTTCGCACATGGTCTACAAATCCCGTTTCACGCCCCATGAGCGGTTGATCGATGGGAATTGGGTTGCATTCGAGCGGCAGTGATCGCTGTTTTGCCGACGATCATCGCCGGGAACAATCTCGATTGATCGTTCGGGGACGAGAGATTGATGACTGCGGACTTCCACCGGCCATCACCCGCGGTTTTGATTTCAATTGCGTCCAGACGTGCTTCGACGGTGGCCCATTGGTCCCGGTTGAAGATGCGGAATTCTGATGGGACGCCAGTGGCAACGTTTTTTGATAATTTTAGCGCGATATGCCCCATCGTCATACGGGGATTGAGTTCCACTAAAGGCTTAATTTTGTAATTGCCTCCCGTTCTACACACCAGAGCGTCGACGCCGAAAAATCCCACAAATTTTCGTTCTTCCAACGCATCGGTCAAACGGAGCGTCAACCACTGGGCCACCGCTTGAATTTTTTCGGCTCGGTCGGCCAAGAGAAACCGTTTCAACTCTGGTTCGCAATCGCCAAACACGTTCCCAAATCTGGTGCCGCTGTAACGGCCGTTAAGTGTAACAATCGGACGCGTCCAACCTATGAAAGTAGGCGCCGGACAACCACTGTCCCAACGCCACAAAAACGAAAGGTCGACCACGCGATCGAGTTGGGGTTCCACCACCAATCGTTTGCCCCTTGCGACCCGCGTTTTAATCCATTTCAGCGCCGAACTGCCGAAGGCCTGATTGCAGGCGATTCGAAATTGGTTCCTGCCCGAAGCCGAAAGATCTTCTTTGATTAACGCCGCGCCGTACCCCGATCTTTCAACAGCCCTTATCGCTTCAAAGACCCCGGCTTCATCGGTGGCCACCCGTCCAATCACACTCCGATCGGTGAAGTAAGCTGGCAGATCGTCTTCTTTTAACCAGTGTGCTAATTTTTGGGTTGCAAACGATTTGCGAAACAAATCTTCCTGATTCGCTTGCCATTGCGGAGGCGCAGTCTGAACCGAACACGCAATCGCCGCCGCAATCCGATGGTTTTCAGGGGTCCACGACCATGGGGAGAGCGATCCGAGTTTTCGATTGGCAAGCTCGTGTGATTGGTCGAAGGTGAGAAACTGTGGCAGCTCCATGCCCGCATCAACAATTTTTTTGCGCCACATCAGCGGTGGAAGTTCAGAGGTAAGCACGATGTCGTCTTCCTTTGCCACGGCAACCATGACAAGTTCTAAATCGCGCCTAAGTTGGTCGATCAAATGTTTGTCGCGCGGCGTTTGGTGCCCCTCCAGCGCGATTTCGGTGGCCGCATCGAACCAAAATACATTCGGCGGACGCCCGCGCGATTGGCGGTAAACTTCTATGGAATCAATAAAATCGTCTGTTAAACCCGCCTCCGTCCTGCCGCCGCGATTAAAGGCCGCCCGTGGCCCGCGCCCGCGCTGCGGCGACATCGGGAAATCCAACGCCCCCACGTAAGCCTCCCAGTCCGATTGTTGCGGATCTTTCCATTGCCGAAACCATTGTAGACCGTGCTGAACGTGGCTGATTTCGTCGGTATAAATCTTCTGCAGGATTGCAGCGGTGTCGTGATCGCCAATTCGTTCAAACACCGACGCAAAATGTAAACTGTAATCTAGGTTGGCTTGTTCAAAGGTGAGACTAAGCCGCGCGACGAAATCCATCGGCGATTCCATCGGTTCAATCAAACGCCAAAACTGGCCGCTGACCGGGTAACTACCGAATTCGACGCCGCAGGCTGCCATGCGATCAAGATACATTTGCGTGTGCGCCTGTTCTTCTTGCAGCGTCACCAATACACCTCGTCGGAACGCCGAAGGTGCGTCGGGAAACTTGAGCAACACTAATGCCATCAACTCCGTTGCCAGTAATTCATGATTCGCTAAAAAATGTAACAACTGACCGCGCGAACGTTCATTTTCCAGCTGATCATCGCTAGGCGGTTGGGCCCCGCTGCGGCCGGTTTGCATCGTCAACCCGTAAGGCCGGCCAGGCGTGATGCGCGAAAGCGCGTTGGTCGAAAGAGCTTTTGAATCGCGATTGGAGTCATTGGTCAAACGGCCTGGCCGTGTCAGTTTCTCCTCCATCGTCGTTCCGAACACAATCCGTTCGGCAAACTCAGTGATATTCATCGATGAAACAGCCTCAATGTGGTCGCGTCCAAAGAATAAGTGCAGTCGCTATTCTGAAATAGCGCGTGCAACAGAACTTCCACGGTCGCATCTTTTACGGTCACCGATACGACTTTTTCTAATACCGCTGCACAATCCTCGGGTACGATGACTTTCAAACCCAACTGTTCGGCGACGGCATTGAGAATCAATCCGCGTTTGTTTTCTACGGTTAACTGAAATCGCTTTTCGTCGATCGATCGCGGTGGTGGAGTGAAGGATTCAATGACGACGTTTCGCGCGGATTCAAGTGCTTCGGAGGGGCCGGCAATGACGATTGATCGTTTCGATTTTGACACCTTGCATCCCGGTGCCGAAGTTCTTATCCGATCTAACAATTGAGCGTCAACATCATACCCGTTCAAACGAATCGTCGCGGTCAGTTTCTCTGGCGGCGGGATGATCGTGATCAGGGCGGCAGTCTTGCTTTGGCGAAACCAAAGATCAAACTGTGAAAGCAGCAACGCCAGACGCAAGTCCAAACGCATCGGCGGTAGATTGAGTTCGCGCATCAGGTCGTGTTCGACCAAATCAATGTTTGCGATCTCGAATTTGTTCGCCTCCGCCCATCGTCTCAACAGTGCGCGCGGCGTGGTTAACTCAGCGCACTCAACCGCAGCGGAACGACTGAAAAGCGCCCCCTTGGACTGCTGTAGGTTGGAAACGAGGGCGTCGACTGCCAACAATCGTTCGACGTTTTCATCAGGCCCAAAATAGTAACAATCTCCAAACCGACAAAACTTCGTCCCGCTGGCCTGCGCCAGTCGCAACATGAACTGTTCGATGGAAACATTATTGACCGTTAGATCTAAAAGTAAATTGGGGTCGATGCGGCGGTCGAGCACGATCGATAGTCGTTGGCTGTTGGCAAACTTAGCCAAGTGATCCCCCAAGGGAGCGTGCTGCCAAGAAACCGAGATCGGGCTGCGCGAGAATTTGTCGAAGTCCTTCCCCGTTCGCCAGTCGATCGACGGTGCCGGCGGGGGCGGTTGAGCAACGCATTTTTCCGCTGATAGAATTGCGAACCACCCCAAGAAAACGGCGTACAACATCCACCGATTCGATGAAAACACGACATTTCCTCGAAGTGGTGGATGAAAACGCTCAAAGGCGTGCTTTTCAAGTTCAGAGAGTTCAGCAGGCATCGGTTTGCCATCAGATGAAGAACGACTGGAACAACCCGAACGGTGAGGTCCAAAAACGAACAGGTTCAGATGAACGCGCGCTATCACAGCGTCCAAATCAGCTTGCCCATCCATCATATTCGTTACCGTTTGAATCAGAAACGCCGAAGCACCAAGAAAATATGCCCAAGTTGTTTGCCAATCCAAAGATCATCGTTGAGAGAACTTACTTCCGCAATTAAACTCGGACAAAAAGGAAGGTTGATTGTCCGATTTTACCGGCGATTGGATTTGCTTTAATGCAGTCTGCAGTCCTTCCCAACGTTTTTAAAAAATAGGTTAAACAGATTCGCACCATAAACTGCCCAACCCAAATCAGTGGAGTGCAACCCCAGAAAGGATCTCGGTTTTAATGTCAGATGATTTCAGCCGATACCCTCTGGTCGATTGTCTCTACCACCGGTATCTCGTCGATGAAAATTCAGCAGCCTTTATTCAGGCTGTTTCGCAGGTTTACAATTTGGGTGCCTTGCAACGGCTGGCCAGATATGGCCAACCGCTGACACGCCGGGCGTCCGTTTTAGCCATAGGTTTCTTGGGCGATTTTTCGGTCAACGAAACCATGGGCCGAGCCTTAAGTGACCAAGACCGTGGCGTCAGAATGTTAGCCGATCACGGCATCCGTCAGATTTGGATGCGTCAGGGGTCTGCAGCGGAACAGAGTTCGGTCAAGCGTCTCCATTATTTGTCCAATCGGCATCAAATGGACCAGTTAATTGTCGAAGCAACGATGCTGATTGAGCAGAATCCTTTGCTGGCTGAAGCGTGGAATCAACGGGCGATTGGTTTCTCGGCCGAAGGTGACTTAGAATCGGCGATTGAAGATTGCAAAGAGACGTTGAATTGCAATCGTTTTCATTTCCCAGCGGCGATTGGGTTAGCCCATTGCTGTCTGCAAATCGACGATGGAGCGGCGGCGTTGGAGAGCTTCCGTTTAGCGCTCGACATCAATCCGGATTTGGAATTCGTTCGTCGTCACATTCGGCATCTTGAAAAAACGGTCAACGAAGATTGAATCGGCTGTTGAATCGGAAAAGGAAGCCCTTTGATGCCATTGCTCTGGAAGGTTTTTGAGTCAACATTTTTTGCGGTCTTGCTGATGGCTTTTTTGAGTCCGCCATCCCAAGCCCAGCGACCCGATCGAGTGAATCTACCTAAGTTGGGCCAACGACTGTCTGACCAGCAGGTCGATAGATTTGCCCGTTTGACAATCGCAAATATCCACCAGCAATACCCCAATAAGCCCAACGACGTGCTGGCCGGTCCTGACGCTGTGAAATCACCAAAGGAGCTTCACCCCGCGTTTTATGGTTGTTTCGATTGGCACAGCAGCGTGCATGGCCACTGGATGTTGGTGAGGTTGCTTAAAGAGTACCCGCAGCATCCGATCGCAGGCGAAATTCGAAAAAACTTAGCCTTCAACTTGACTGCTGAGAATCTGGCGGCTGAATTTGAATACTTTTCTGCCAAAGAGCATAAAACTTTCGAACGCACTTACGGATGGGCGTGGTATCTGAAGCTGGTGGCTGAATTGGACGGTTGGGACGATCCGCAGGCCCTGAAATGGCGACGGGATTTGCGACCGTTAGAAGACTTGCTGGTCCAGCGCACGATCGACTACCTGCCGATTTTGTCATGGCCAATTCGCACTGGCGTTCACGCCGATTCGGGATTCGGGTTAGCTTGGATTCTGGACTATGCGCGGGTCGTGAAAAATCGAGATCTAGAAAACGCGATCGTCGCGCGGTCAAAGGATTTCTATTTAAACGATACGAACTATCCGACCGTTTACGAACCGTCAGGCCAAGACTTTTTCTCCTCTTGTCTTAATGAAGCCGATTTGATGTGGCGAGTCCTAACCAAGGAAGAGTTTGCGAACTGGTTTGGCGATTACCTGCCAACATTAAACTACGGTGTGGGGGGCAACTTGCTGACACCTGTGAAAGTCAGCGATCTCACCGACGGCTACATCGTTCATTTGGCGGGGCTGAATCTATCGCGCGCGTGGTGTCTGCAAGGCATCGCTGCGGCCTTACCGGAGGGGGATGCCCGAATCGGGTTACTGCGTCGCAGTGCACAAGCTCATGCTGATCAAGGCTTCGGGTATGTATTCAGCGGAAATTACGCCGGCGAGCATTGGCTGGCGACGTTCGCGGTTTATCTGTTGTCCTGTCCTACAGCGCGATAGTCAAACCGCCCCCTTGTTTCGTCGATGCAAGTCCAATCGCCATCCGTTCCGTTCCGTTCCGTGCAGTTCGATTTAATTTTGTCTACGAAAAAACCCTGTTTAAGTCGCCTTAAACAGGGGTTTTAAAAAGGCGTCGGTGGGAGTCGAACCCACGATCGCGGATTTGCAATCCGCTGCCTTAGCCACTTGGCCACGACGCCGCGTCTCATGATGTGCTCTGATAGCAGCAAAGTCTATTAGGCATTCTCTATCGGTCAAGTAGCCCGCGGAACTTAGGGGAAATTTTCCGAAATCAAAAACTGACCCAGCATTTTGGTTTTCACCATCTCTATTCACAGCCGTGCTAACGGTAAAGTTCGGCTATGGGCCGAAGAATCTTTAATCACGTCCGCGATTGGGGCTTCTCATGCAGTCACACGGCTTCACGCAACGCCTTCATTACACGTTTCCAGCAAGCTTGTCACGCTTCATTTGGTAAAATG
>CALDYR010000130.1 GCA_937944405.1 uncultured Pirellulaceae bacterium | reverse complement strand
AAGCCGTCTCAACATGTCGCGATCTCGAACGGCCTGTAGGAGTTTTAAAGCTTCTTGACGCGTCATGGTGCCGCTGTTTTGATCATTTTGCCGAGCCATCGAGCCGTTGGGTTTGTCTTCCGACGGTTCATCATTGGCTTGCATGTCGTTGACCGCAGAAAGGTCTCCTTCGGGCGGTTCCTCGCCGTCCTTTTCGTCTTGGCGTTTGAGCATATTGGGCTCCTGTTGATCATTGGCAGATTGACTTTGTGGATCTGAAGGTTTCTGCTGTTGCGAGGCTTTTGATTGTTCCCGGGCTTGTTGGTCGGATTGTCCACCGGATTGTTCGTCGGAGGTGTTTTCCGATTCGGCCGAGTTCGACTGCTGAGAATTCTCTTGCGATGAATCGGACTTTCCTTCCTGGCGCTGCTGATCGTCGGATGGTTGCTGTTGTTGAGCGTTCTCCGATTTTTTGGAATCATCGTTTTGGGACGAGTCCTGATCAGCTCCGTTGTCCGACGATTCGGACTGGTCAGACTTTTCGTTTTCTTGCTCTTGTTTCGATTGATCGTCTTTCGATTGATCGTCTTTCGATTGATCGTCTTTTGATTGATCATCTTTTGATTGATCATCTTTTGATTGATCATCTTTTGATTGATCATCTTTATTAGACTTCTGTTCTTGTTTCTGCCGCAGTTGCTTAATCAACTTCCGCGCGCGCTCCAAATTTTCACGGGCGTTGGCAAAACCTCTGTCCAGCCGCAAAGCACGACGGTAGTGTTCCGTTGCCTGCTCAAGTTCCGTGATCGCAAGTTCCGGCTGTTGGTCGGCCAATGGCAGCGCCTTGGCGTAGCGGCAGTTGCCGAGGTTATAGTGACTGTCGCGCGCGATTCGCTGATTATCCGACGACGCCGTCTGCAAGTAAAGCGTTTCAGCGGCGGCGATGTCTGAGTTGCGATAGTGGGCAGTTGCGAGATTGTACTGAAGTTCATCTTGAGTTTCCGAACCGGCGGAATCGATCGCATTGTAGGCATCAATCGCTTCGATCGTTTTCTTTTGCCGCAACAATTCGTTTGCCGCGTTGATCTGCCCCGGCACCGATTCGGCATCGCGCGACTGGGCCAATGCAAGACTCGGCCAAAGCAGCAAAATCGCAGTCGCTTTGCCAATACCGGACGCACCCACGTTGCGTTTCACGGCTTGCGTTGATCCCACATTGCGGGCCGCCGCTTGCTTTCGCGGTCCGCTTCCTAATAAAGACGCCAACACCACACAAACCAACGCCGGAAAAGCAAACCACTGGAAGCGCGGAATAAACGCGCTGATTTTCGCCGTCTCAAATTCAGCTTGTTCGACGTTGGCGATAAAGCGATGGTACACGTCCGCCATGTTGACGCGCTTTGTGCCTGCGGGAATGTAGGCGGCGTTTGATTCGGTGGCGATCTGTTTCAAAATGCTACCGTTTAGCTTCGACCAAATTTGTTGGCCGTTGTGCTGAACAAACTGGCCGCGCTGGGACGGTCTCCGTTGCGAACGCTGGGGTTCGGAATCTTGAGGAATCCGGGCTCCTTGGGCCACGTCGCCCAGCCCCACCGTAAAGATTCGCAACCCATCTTCGGCGTGCAACTTCTTGGCCAACTCGATCGGCTGACTTTCCTGATCCTCGCCGTCGGTAAACAGCACCACCGTTTTGTGATCGTTGGTTTTGGACAGGAATGCTTCGGCGGCTACTTTGATCGCCACGCCTAACTGCGAACCGCCAACGGGAACCGATTCAGGGCCGACAGAATCCAGTTTCTGTTGGAAATCGTGATAGTGATTGGTCAGCGGGACTGCTTGGTTTGCTTCGCCTGCGAAAACAACCAGTCCAACTCGGTCGCCCGCCATCTCGGACAGCATGTCTTTGATTTGTTGTTTCGCGCGTGTCAACCGATTCGGTTTGGCGTCCTGAGCCAACATGCTACGGGACACATCCAAAGCAAACACGACTTCCAACCCGCGTTGCGGAACCTCGCGGGTTGTTTTTCCCCAGCGCATATCCATGCAAGCCACCGCCAACAGCCCCACGCCAACGGCCAACAATACAGCACTCAACCCGCCAACGATCCGCGCGCGCGAACTTTCCGTCACGCCGAACAACTTTCTTGCACGCCGATTTGCCCAAGCACCATATGCCTGCAGCATGAGGACTGCGGGAACCAACAGCAGCAGCCAAGCCCATTGCGGATTGCCGATTTCGTAATTCATGCCAACTCCCTCAACCACGATTTTTCCAAGACGACTCCAAGAATCAAACACGACAATGAAATCAGCAACAGCGGCGGCACAAAAAAGCCTGCCGGTCGCCACGACTGCAGTGCTAGTTCGCGATAATCGACAAAGTTCTCGGTTTCAACTTTGGTCTTCTCCAGCCGGTCGATCTCTTCATAAATCGCGGTTAAAGAATCGGTGTCGGTTGCGCGAAAGTATTTTCCTTTGGTCACTTCAGCGATCTTTCGTAGCGTTGCTTCGTCGATGTTGACCGGCATCATCTGAACGCGCTGACGACCAAATGGATCGACAAACGGAACTGGAGCCTGACCTTTGGTCCCGATGCCGATGGTGTAAATTTTAATGCCTAACGTTTGAGCCAGTTCGGCGGCGGCAATCGGTTCCAGCTCGCCGGCGGTGTTTTCGCCGTCGGTCAGCAGGATCATGATTTTGCTTTTGACAGCCTGTTCGCGATTCTCATCGAGCGCGTTTAGTTTTTCGACCGCCAGTGCGATTGCGTCACCGATCGCCGTTCCGTCTTCGTTACGGCGGTTGACAATTTTCGTGGCGTTGAGGCTGGCGGTAAGAAAGCCATGGTCGAGCGTCGGCGGCGTAACACCGTCGGCGAATCCGGCGAAGGTAATCAAGCCCACCAGATCGCTGAAGCGCCCTTCAAGTTCATCGTCACCAAGGATAAATTTTCCGGCGACGCTTTTGATGGCTGACAGACGATCGACGTGGTCGCCATCAATCTTAAAGTCGAGCGCTTGCATGCTGGAACTGCGGTCCACGATCATCTCGATCGCAATGCCTGCGGTTTCGGTGACGGTGCGTTCACGGCCTTCGCGAGGTCGAGCGAGACTCAAAATCAGCAACAGCATCGCCACCAAGATCAACAGCTTTGGCAACCAAAGAAACCGCTGTCGCAGCGACGGCGTGAGTTGACGGGTCAGCGATATACTGCTGAAGTCCAGCGCACAACGCTGTTGTTTGCGAAACAGCCGCCATCCAATCATTGGCAGGATGGTCAGCAGCAATAACCACCAGGGAGAATGAAACATCAACTGGCCTCCTTAACGCTGGAGATTGCGAAATTCACTGCTCCCAGCCGTTCGATCACCGTGCGGGCGGACTCGTTCAACCGCGTACTTTGCTGTTCGGAAAGTTTTAAACCGCCAAATTTGACGCGTTCGGAAACCGAAACAATCTCTCTCACCATTGCAATTTGTTCGGCGTCAACTCGCCTGCTTTCAAGTGCGCTGATCAAGGAATTGGCGGGGAGGCTCACGGCCGGCAGTTCAAGTATTTCTTCCAGAAATCCACGCAGGATGCTTTCTACCTGAGCGAAATCGCCACCGGCGCGGTTGAGGTTCCCTAATGCCCAAACCTTAGACGATTCCAAAGCAGCCGGACGTTTGGCAACCCAGAGAGCAAACAGCCCCAGCGATACAATCGCCATTGCAGCCGCCGCAACGGTAACGATCCAAGCCAAATTTGACGAAGCTAACTGAGGTTCCTGGACGTCAATCAAACCGGCGATGTCATTGAACTTGGTCAAGTCCGCATCGGTTTCGACAACGCTTGTAACAGAAACCTTAGCGGGTTCTGTTCGCAGAATCCGCGATCCCTCGGCGTCGGCTACGGAGACTTCGATGCTGGGGATTTCGAACGCCCCCGAGTCTATCGTTTCAAGGACAAAGGTTTGCGACCATTGTTGTTGGTCTGGAGCCGATTGGTCCGCGGACTTTGTGACCTGGCCGGCTTCCACAATATCAAAAGCACCAATTTGTTTTTCGAATTCCGGAAAGCCGATCGTGGTCTTGCGTGGGGCGGTAGCACGGATCGTTAGCTTGAACGGGTCGGCAATCTGAACCTGATTGCGATCGACCGTGGCAGCCACTTTGACGACTGAATCACTTGGCTCCTGTGAATCGGTTGTCGATCCTGTCAGCAGCAAACCAACAAGCAACAGTAATTTAAACGCACTCATCGCTGCCCCCGCGTGTTAAAGTAACGTCGCAACGGGTCAACAATGTCCTCGCCCGTGGTCAGTCGAATGGGCTCAAGTTGCAGCCGTCTGAACATCGCCAACCGTTGGGCTTCGTTTTGCTTGAACAGCTCCTCGAACTGTTTTCGGTTTCGGCGACTGGCGGTGTCGACCAGCACTTGTTCGCCGGTTTCGGTGTCGCGCAGTCGGATCAAGCCAACATTGGGAAGCTTTTTCTCGCGCGGGTCGCTGACGGTGATGGGAACGATGTCGTGGCGACGTTTGGCGACTTTCAATACCGATTCAAAATCGTGATCGAAAAAGTCGCTGACCAGAAAGACAACGCTGCGACGTTTTCGAGTTCGATTGAGATGCTCGATCGCGTTTCGAATGCTGGTCCCGGATCCAACCGGCTGGCAGTAAAGCAATTCGCGAATGATCCGCAATACATGCCGACTGCCTTTACGCGGCGGAATCGCTTTTTCGACGTCGTCGGTGAACAGCGTTAAGCCAACCTTGTCGTTGTTCCGCATCGCCGACATTGCCAACGTGGCCCCCAGTTCGACGATCAAATCCCGTTTGGTTTGCACACCAGTTCCAAACTCGACCGACGGGCTCAAGTCGACCAGCAATTGCACCGCCATTTCACGCTCTTCACGGAACAGTTTGATGAACGGTTGGTCGCTGCGAGCGGTCACGTTCCAGTCAATCGCGCGGACGTCGTCACCAATCTGGTAAGGCCGGACCTCTTCGAACTCGATGCCACGCCCCTTGAATGCCGAATTCCACGAACCCGCCAATAGTTCGTCGACTTGGTGCGAGCTGCGAATCTGGATGCTGCGAATTTTTTGAAAGATTTCTTTGGGGATCATGAGAACGATCGGGAGTTGGTTTGAGGATTGGCGCTCCATCGTCGCCTCTCGCTCCGCGAAAGATGCGTTTGCCCAGCGCTACTTGCGCGGAGCGAAAACCGATTACGGGCCGACGATGAAGCACTTACGGAAGCGGCACGCGATCGAGAATCTGCTTTACGATTGACTCAGAAGTGAGCTCCTCGGCTTCGGCTTCATAAGTCACAGCAACGCGGTGCCGCAGGATGTCCATTGCCAAATCTCGAACATCCGATGGCGTGACGTAAGCCCGGCCCGCAAGGAACGCGTTAGCCTTTGACGCCAAAGCCAGGTTAATTGTGGCTCTCGGGGATCCGCCAAACTGGATCATCGGAGAAAGTTCCAAACCATAGGACTCGGGGGAACGCGTCGCCATGATCAAGTCCACGATGTAGCCTTCGACTTTCTCATCAACGTGAATCCCGTCAATCAACTTGCGAGCGGCAAGGATTTCCGCCGGATTGGTGACCGCTGAGATGTCGACGCTGGTTGTCGTCTTGCTCATCCGCCGCAAGATTTCGAGCTCTTCGTTGCGGTTGGGATAGTCAACGATCACTTTCAACATGAACCGATCCGTTTGGGCTTCGGGCAACGGGTAGGTTCCTTCTTGCTCGACCGGGTTCTGGGTCCCCATCACCAGAAACGGATTGTCTAATAGAAACGTCTCTGATCCGATGGTGACCTGGCGCTCTTGCATCGCTTCCAGCAAGGCGCTTTGGACTTTCGCCGGAGCGCGATTGATTTCGTCGGCCAGAATTAGGTTCGAGAAAATTGGTCCTTTTTGAACGACAAACGTTTGTTCTTGCGGGCGATAGACTTGCGTCCCGATCAAGTCAGCGGGCAACAGATCCGGCGTGAATTGAATGCGTTGAAATCCAGTGTTGATCGCTTTGGCCAGACTCGCGACGGCGGTTGTTTTGGCGAGCCCCGGGACGCCTTCGATGAGAATATGCCCGCCGGTCAACAGACAGATCAACATTCGGTGCACCAGGTGCTCTTGGCCAACCAGAACGCGGTTCACTTCACCGACGATCCGTCGAAACGGTTCGCTGGCCAATTTGATGTGCTCGGAATTCTGTTCAAGTTCGGTAAAGGTTGACATGTCATGTTGCCCTTGTGGTCAGTGCCTGCCATTTCGTCGCGAAGTTGCCATCTATTGGCCGACGGCGGTTGAAGGATCCCCCTGCGGAATTCCGGGTTATCGACTAAATTTCGGCGAATGTTCTTGAGATTGATAGGTGTTAATCATTTGAGGAACCGCTGAATCAATAAAAGCGCTGCAAACATTGCGCCAATTGCCTTTTCAATTTTCAGCCGCCCTACAATTTGAACGGTTCGGTTGTGCGCTGCACCGTGCGTAAGCCGAGGCCCGTTCTGCGATTTTTCGGTCACGGAACGTCTTTCTGGACTCACCATTTTGTCTTAGTCGCGCCACAAAGACTACCGGTGTGTCAGTATTGGATTTAAGGGTTAGCCGTTTTGGCGCATACTGACTGTTGACGTAGTGACTATAAACAAAAGGCCATCCGACTTTGAAGCCATTATTTGCGTGCCTCCAATTGGCAATCACTTCTTCTGAAAACCAAAACGTGATGTCGCCTCGATTAACAAGCGACTTCTTGTAAGCTGACCAGTTGGTGACTTGGTAACTGTTTTTTTGACGGCTCTTTGTCGCCAAGATACGCTCCTTCTTGCGGGGCAAATCTTTCAGACACCACGAATACGCAAAGCGCTTCACATTTGTTCGACAAGGCCACGTGTCATCGTTAAGTTCGCTCCAGAGGTTCAATCCAAACCCTGAAAACAAACCCAACGTCAACAATCGTGCTGGTGAACGCTTACCGACGGCGACGGTGCTTACGACAGTTGGGACATTCACGGCCGATTACAAGAGCAAGAAATCGACACGATCATTCCACCTCGCCGTGGTTCGGTGATCAAACAGCACACCAATTCGAACGCAGATCCATTGTCTCGCAACGAAAGCGTTCGACACATTCGCCGTGAAGGTCGCAAAGTGTGGAAGGTGCAAATTTGTTATCATCGCCGCGCCAACGCTGAAACCGCAATGTCGCGACTCAACGGCGACTTCGGTGATCGCTTGAAAAACAGGAAAATGGAAAATCAGAAAACCGAAACTGATATCCGATGCAAAATTCTGAACATGTTTGTCACGCGCGGAATACATGTTTGTCAGGCGCGTAATCTATCGTTGTGGAGTTAGGAAACAAGGCCAAAACTAATGTGTGAGAGATCAGTTCGTGGACGATAGATTTTTTCAAAACGGTAGTATCGACATCCGCTGTTGGTGTAACAAGAGGCAGAGCCGCCGGAGCTATTTGCCTTCAACGGCACCGCTTCGACGCCGCGCTACCAGATTTTAATCCGCGCGCTTTCTGGTTTGTACAGCTTGTCTCCCGGTTTTACTTCAAAGGCATCGTAAAACGCGTCGATGTTCATGACCGGCCCGTTGGTACGGTACTGCGACGGCGAATGAGGATCCGTTAGTAAGCGTTTAAGCATTTCGGCCTCACGATACTTGCGTTGCCAAACGCGGCTCCAGCCGACGAAGAATAATTGCTGCGGAGACCATTGGGCGATCGGGGCGTCAGATAGATTTTCATACGCCATCGCTTTGTAAGCGATCGCCAACCCGGATAGGTCCGCGATGTTTTCGCCGAGAGTAAACCGGCCATTGACGCTTTTTCCAGGCAGCGGTTGATAGCCATCGTATTGATCCACCAACCGCTTGGTAAGGTCATTGAAGGTCGTTTCGTCTTCTTCGGTCCACCAATTGTTCAGATTGCCGTCCCCGTCGTATTGGCTTCCTTGATCGTCAAAAGCGTGGCTGATCTCGTGGCCGATCACGGCTCCGATGCCCCCATAGTTCAGTGGCGCGGGCGCGTCGGCGTCAAAAAATGGTGGCTGAAGAATGGCGGCAGGAAAAACGATTTCGTTCTTAGTGGGACTGTAGTACGCGTTGACTGTTTGGGGCGTCATCCCCCACTCTTCACGATCGATCGGCTTACCAAGCTTATCGGTCATGCGGCGAAATTCGACCTGATTGGACCGCACCACATTGCCCAATAGATCCTGCGATTCAACTTTCAATGCGGTGTAATCGCGCCACGATTTTGTATAACCGATCTTGGTGCGGATCTTTTTCAACTTCTGGCGCGCTTTGGTTTTTGTCGAATCGGACATCCAAGTGAGTTCGTCGATCGAATCGTCGAAGGATCGGATTAAGTTCTTCACCAAAGCATCCATTTTCGCTTTTGCGTCTGCATTGAAATGGCGTTCCACGTATAGTTTTCCCACCGCATCGCCGAGCGCGCCGAAACCGCCTTTGCCCGCCACTAAGCCGACGCCACGTTCCCACCGCGGTTTTTGCTGTTCGACTCCGGCCAGCGTTTTTTTGAAGAATTCAAATCCGGCATCAACGTAATCCTCAGAAAGGTATTGTTCGAAAGTGTTGATCAATTTGAACTTCAGATAAAACTTCCAATCATCCAAATCTGTTTCGGTCAGCATCGTCTCCAAGGCTTCAAAGAAGCTGGGGGTGTTGACGATCACATAGTCAGGCTGTGGTACGCCGATGGTGCGAAAAACGGCGGCGTAGTCAATCTCAGGTGTCAGCGCGCGAAGCTGTTCAAGATCGAACTTGTTGTATCGCTCGTTGGCGTTGCGGATGCGCTCGCGCGGCCATGACGCGGCGGCCAATTGTGCCTCAATCTCAAGGACCTTTTCCGACGCCTCGGGATGGTCGATCGCGCTCAACAAGAATACTTCGTCGATGTAATCCAAGAACTTGATTTGGTTTGTCAACGTTTTGCGATCGTGCTTCAGGTAGTAATCGCGGTCGGGGAGGGTTGTACCGCTTTGGATAAAATGAAGAGCGTAGGCGGTGCTGTTTTGGGCGTCTTGGGAGACGTATATTCCCAAAGGTGTGTCCACACCGATCGTCTGTAGATACGCCATATGCGTCACCAAGCCTGAAACGTCTTCGATGCCGTCGATCGCTGCGATTTCAGTCACCAGGGGTTTGCCGCCAAGTTCGTTAACGCGTCGGACATCCATGAAGCTTTTGTAGAAGTCGCTGACCTTTTGAGCGTCGGTGCCGGCTTCGTTTTCTTCTTCTGCGAGCTGTTTGATCAGCGCGTTACAGCGTTCCTGAGAAAGGTCGGCCAGAGCAGTAAAGGAACCGTAGTTGGATTTGTCGGCCGGAATCTCCGTGTCCCGCAACCACTTACCGTTGACGTACTTGAAGAGGTCATCTTGCGGTCGCACTGACGGATCGACGCTAGATGCGCTGACCGTTGATTGATCGGCAGCGCTGTTTTTCGTTGGAATCTGAGCACTGGCGAAGGAGCCAAACACAGCAGCGCCAAATACAGAGGCGATATAGAGAACCGTTGCTAAAAGCAATTTCGCAGAGATTGAGGCAGTAACAGGTTGCGTCTTCATAAGTCGTCGATCCGTCGCGTGGGTTGATTTTAAGAAGGGACGCGGGCAGAGCGTTCCCCGTTTGGGGGCACTCAGTGCATGCCCCGCCATAGCATATCAAATTTTCCAGCTACCTACGAAGCCGCACCGAGCGAAAACGGTGGCTGGTGAGCTTGCCCACGGACTGGCACTACGCGTCTTGGTCCTGCATTTGATCGAGTTCTGCTTGGCGAGCTTCTCGGGCGGCCAATTTTTCCAAACGAAGGGCTTCGTAATGTGCTTCGGTTTGGCCGTTGATGATTTTGTCTTCGCCCGCAGTGTTTTCGATGTGCATCAAAATTTGGTCAACCGGTCTTCGTTCAAATTTTAGGTCGTCCAGAATCATTTTTTTCGTTCGGCCGTCAGTTTTAGCGGTCAGCACAACTAACCCTTTTTTCTCCCAACGTTTTTTGTCGATTTCGACGATGTCTTTGACGTTGATTGAATTTCCTTTTTTGTCCGACACCACGTCATTTTTTAATTCAACCCACTTCCCAACGGTCAGCGCCGTAATCAGTAAACAGCTGCAGCCGATAAGCGTAAATACGACACCAACGAAGTAGTTGTAAAGCAGTATGTTGTTGATTTCGTCGTTGGATTTAGGCACTTCGTCGGGCCAGCCATTCTCAGCCGTTAGGGCTTTCCAACTGGATTGAAGGTCACCGTCTGAAATCGCCGATTGGCCATTTTCGTCCAACGGGCCTTGCAGGGTTTCGTAAGCGTCGGCCAATGGGCGCAGCAGCGGATACTTAAACAGCGCGTCGTTGGCATGCCAAAGCCCGAAGGCTAACGCCGTGACTCCAATCAATAAGTATTTGACTAGGTAACCTCGATCAGCGTGAGCTTTGACGTTCATGTTGCAGGGGCTGTTGGGAATGGGGACGCAAGAAGCGAAGGCCGGAAATCCACCGGACGGTCTCCACTATTTTGCGTCAAAAGGCAGTTGATTTGCAGCCGTTTTCTGCGCATCGTCGAAAAAATGAGTCAGCGGGGGTGAGAAATTTGTGAAATTCGGGTTATGATAGTGATCGTCTGAGTCAATTCGAGTACGAGAAGGTTAACGCTATGCCACCCACAGAGATAACCCGGGAACAATGGGTTCAGGAAACTGAACGCCTATGTCCCAGCGATCGCGCGTTTGATGCGTATGTAGCACTGGAAGAAGAGATCGTGGAAAAAACCGATCTTGATGTTACTTACATGTCCGTGTCACGCGGAAAATCAGACTATGCGACCTTCGCCGCATCGGCTGGCAAATGCGCCGTCGCCCAAATGTACAAAGGTCAGTGCCAATTGAACTGGCGCTGGAAAGGTACAATGGCCGGGCTGACTGATGAAGCCAAAGAAGAAATCGATTCCGCCTACGAAAATTTCCGATCCACTCTCGACGGGAAGGAAGACAAGGGTTGGGAAACAGTGAAAGTGCTTCGGTTAGGCGAAGAAAACGTGAAAGAAGCCGTCATCAAAGTGGCGGAAGACCTAGTTAAAGTAGTAAGAAACGTCGGCGTTAAAGTCGAAGCGGAGTAACGTCAATCAAATCGGGCGTAGTGGAACTCCAATTCAAGTCGTCGAACTTAAGAAAAATTGGAGCCAAGAAAAATTGGAGCCAAGAAAAAGACAGCCGAAGCCCAAAACCGGTTGGCGGAAGAAGGGCAAACGAAAATTTTAAGAGCGAATTCTTACGAGTTCGCTCTTTTTTTACGCATTTAGCTAAAAGATTGTCGGTGTGCTGCAAAGCAATAAACGTTAGATTGAGACTCACGGGCAGCGCTTTGGTGTCGCCTTCGGTATCACCGTGGACATCGAATTTGGATGCGATTTTGCTGGCACGGGGTAAGAGGGCGTTGGAGCAAATCAAGCAGCGCTGTAATCTGCTGGGGCTGAGGTGGACTTGGACTGGTACTTGGTCAGAGTTAAAAATTAGGGTAAGTCGGATTAACCGTTTGGGGAACAGTCCCGGTTCCTAGAGACCGGTCTGAATTCAGGCGAATCCGACCGCTGGTAAATTGTAACTTGACAAATCACTAGGGCATTTTCGCAAACCCTTTTTTACAATCCGATTTTTAAATCCGCTTTTTCGAAAACGAGCAACCATGCGATTAGACGCAATCCCAATCGGCGACCACCCCCCTGACGACATCAACGTCATCGTCGAGGTACCTGTCGGTGGGCAACCGATCAAATACGAAATGGACAAGGCATCAGGCACGTTATTTGTTGACCGGTTTCTTTATACGTCGATGGTCTATCCGGGCAACTACGGTTTTGTACCCCACACTTTATCTGCCGATGGTGATCCGATCGACGTGTTGGTTTGCAACACCCGTGCGATCGTGCCGGGAGCGGTGATCAATTGCCGGCCGCTGGGGGTGTTGATTATGGAAGACGACGCAGGACACGACGAAAAAATTATCGCCGTCCCGTCCAATAAATTGACTCGCCGTTACGAAACGCTGAAGACCTATTACGACCTTCCCGAGATTTCGGTCGAACAAATTGAGCACTTCTTTGGGCACTACAAAGATTTGGAGCCCGGGAAGTGGGTGAAAATTGCCCAGTGCTGCGGCGTCGACGTGGCCAAAAAACTAATCCTTGAAGCGATCGAAAGAGAAAACCAAAATCCGACTGACAAGAATTCAAATTAAGAAC
>CALDYR010000129.1 GCA_937944405.1 uncultured Pirellulaceae bacterium | reverse complement strand
CGTCACCGTAGCTGAGACAGCGACTGGACGATGACTGGACTAATCAGCGTCATCCGATTTTAACGTGGCCAGCAGCGTTAGGATTCGGGCCGTTGCAACAAACCGGAGCCTTTACCCAAAAGGCTGGCCTGCCCCCCGTCGCTTTGACTCTGGATTTCTATTTGCCAACAAAGACGGTAGGCTCAACCACGGAACCACCTTCGCAACTTTGAAAACCCAAAACCGCATTTGTGTGGTACGACAGTCCTTAGCGGTTGGCCTCGGTCCGGCGGAATCGCCTCATAATGATCAAAGGAGGGCGAAACAATTTGCGTGCCGCCCCGCTGCTGTTAAATTGCTTACGACCGTTAGGTGCCAGCCCACAAAGGCCCCCCAACACGGCCTCTTTCATCGCCCTGCGGACCAACGGAATTTCAAGTCCGCGTTACGCGAATACCGGCCTTGAACGCCATGAAGACTGTCCAAGCTTTGCAACGGTTGAACTCAACGTCTCAACTCTATTTGCGACGTTCTTTCAAACGTACGGCTTTACCAACCCGGTCACGGAGATAGTAAAGCTTCGCTCGGTGGACAACTGACGATCGTTTGACCTCGATTTTAGCGATGCGGGGCGAATGAACGGGGAACTTACGCTCAACGCCTTTCCCTGACACGATTCGACGGACGATAAACATCTCGCGGACACCGCTGCCCGAACGACCGATGACGGTGCCGGTAAAGACTTGGGTGCGCTTCTTTTCGCCTTCGTGAATGAGACAGTGAACGTCGACGGTGTCACCGACTTCAAATTCAGGAACGTCGGCTTTCATGCTGGCCTGATCGACCAAATTCATAATTTCATGTGACATCGTAAATTCCTCAGTTTATTCCAAAAGATCTTGGCGACGCAGTTTAGTCTTCGCTAGACTTTGCGTCTTTCGCCATTGTTCAATTTTTTTGTGATTGCCGCTGAGCAGTATTTCCGGCACTTCATGGCCTTCGAAGTTTTGAGGCCGCGTATACTGCGGATACTCCAGCATTCGATTACCTCGGGAAAACGAATCGTCCCAACTGCTCTGTTGATCACCGAGCACCCCTGGCACCAATCGTACCAGCGAATCCACCACCACCATCGCCGCGACTTCGCCCCCGTTGAGGATGTAGTCGCCGATCGACAGTTCCAGCGGATCAAGGATGTCGACAACCCGTTGATCAAACCCTTCGTATCGCCCACACAACAGAATCATACGCACATTGGTGGCGAGCCGTTCTGCTGTCGGTTGACACAGCCTTTCGCCTTGCGGCGTCATCATGATGACCTGACCGGGATCAT
The DNA here is from genome assembly GCA_937944405.1 of uncultured Pirellulaceae bacterium. Classification (GTDB taxonomy): domain Bacteria; phylum Planctomycetota; class Planctomycetia; order Pirellulales; family Pirellulaceae; genus Mariniblastus. The sequence continues at coordinate 19,264 of CALDYR010000129.1, read as the reverse complement.
CTGTCATTGCTTGGACCGCCTCCACACAGCGGATCACCGGTTCGACCGAAAGGATCATACCGGGGCCCCCACCATATGGGCGGTCGTCTATTTTATTATGTTTATCCGTCGACCAATCTCGCATGTTGTGGACATGGATATCGACGATGCCAGCCTCAATGGCCTTGTTGAGCAGACTTTGACTCAGATAACCCGGGAACATATCCGGAAAAAGAGTCACAATGTCAAATCTCATGCTCAAGCCCATCGAAACAAGGTTGCAACATCCGCAGCACATGGCGAATCACAACCAACGCAAAAGTGCCCCAGAACCTTACTCGGATTTCTTTTCTTGATCACCGGTCGCTTCGTCGGCGGGTTTCTCAGCGGCCTCTGGTGCCGCTTCGGCCTTCGGTTCTTCAGCAGAAGCAACTGCGGCGGTTTCGCCTTCAACTTTTGCCTCGCCTTCTGCAGCAGGTTCTTCAGCCGGTTTGGGTTCTTCGACTTTTGGCATTTCTAACGCTGCGGCAGCGGCTTTCGCGCTTTCGATCGATTTCTGACGACGTTCAGACAATTGAGCGATCGCTTCGCCCTGAGCTTCGAGATGGGTGCCGTCTTTGCCGTACTTTTTAATCAGCGTTCCAACTTTTGGAGTCGGAGTGGCACCAACGCTCAACCAGTAAGCAATGCGTTCACCGTTAAGAATCGCTCGTGCATCGGTGTGAGGCACCATCGGATCATAGGTCCCCAGTTGCTCAATGACCCGTCCATCACGCGGGGATCGCCCGTCCATCGCACACACCCGAAAGAAGGGGCGATGGGTTCTGCCGAGTTTTTTAAGTCGAATTCTTACAGCCACGTCGTTGCCTCTGAAAAAATGAATTGTTTTAGAGTTAATCTGTCGGCCGAAGCTGGGCTTCGATCTCGGGAGGAACCGAGATTATCCGCGACCATTTAAATTAATGCGTCGCGGAAATGACCTAACAAAGTTGCGTAAAACCGAGTCTACACAGGTCCGGAGATTTGAATTGGGATCGCCCGTTGCGTCAATGGATGTTCGGGCCAAAAACAGCTAAAACGCGGGATTTCAGCGTTGTCGAAACGAAAATCACCAATTTTCGCCTTCTCCGGTTCTCCTTGCCGATTATCTTCGGCTTTATGCCAATGGCGTTCTTGAAGCATTCCTCTTGAAAGATCAATCTTTTCACTGCCTATCTTTTCGCCGTCTATCTTTTCGCCACCTATCTTTTCGCCACCTATCGATCGTCGGTCCATCGTCGTTCGCGCCCAAGTTTGCGATCGGAATTGACATCGGTTAAGGTGGTGCCCAAGCGGGCAAAACAGCAAGCGTCAATGCAAGCAACTCCCCTGTAAAAAACACACCGCCATGCAGACTCGAAACACTAACTCGCAAATTCGACCGGGGCAGTTCTTGTCATATACCTGCGGCATCATCGTCGCGGCGGTTGTGGTGGGGATTTTGATCCTCACTTTTTATCTTACTTCTTCTGCCTTCGCGGCTCAAATGTTGAAGACGAAATCGGTGGCGCAACTGGCCGAAATCATCGGGGAGCTCGAAACCGGTCAGCGTCCCAACAGAGGCCCCATGCAAGATCGTGTCTTGGGGGCGATTCTTTTACTGGGGGAAGGCAAAAATGAGCTTTCTGAACGCATCAATTCGATCGCGATCGCGGGAAACATCTCTGACACGGAATACGAAACCGCTGCCCAGATCGCGATCAAAAAATTAGGCCCCGCCACTCATGACCGTCTGAAGGCAATGCTGGCATCGGAAGACCCCAAAGCGTTCTTCAACGCCGTGATTTGCATTAGGCTATTGGGCGCGGACGCGCAAATGTTTGTCCCTCAATTGATCGAAATGCTCGAATCGGGAGACGCCAGAATTGTCCGGTACGGCGTTTTCGCCCTGCAAGACATGGGGCCAAGCGCCACCCCTGCGGTCGAAGCGCTCGACTCGGTGATCAGCGCTTTGGATTTCAACGCCCAGATTATGGCCTGCAAAACGGTCGTAGGGATCGGTCGCGCTGCCGCCCCGATGGTTGCTAATTTGGTCGAAATTTACGAAAAAGGAATCCCATCAGCCCGCAGTTGGGCCGGAATCGCACTGGGGGCTATCGGGCCGGTTGCTGGCTTTGACACCGCCCAGCTCTTAGGCAGCCGAATCACCGCATTCAACCACGTAGAAAAAACCCGCGCTTTACAAGGATTAGCCCTCATGGGCGACGAAGCCGAATCGCAACAGCAGATTATCGAAACCGCGATGTTGGACCCCAAAGGACGCGTTCGGCCGCAGGCCGCCTATGCGTACTATCGCGTCACCGGCGAAACCCAACGGCCCGTCCAGACGCTTGTTGAAATGCTTACCAAACGAGATTATCGCGGCGAGGCATTGACTCATTTGGGGAAAATGGGAACAGACGCCCAATCCGCCATTCCCCAACTAATAGAGTTACTCAAACACGAAAACGTTGCCATAAGAGAATCGGCGGTATTGACGTTGGGAAACATGGGGGCCGCTGCGGCACACGAAATTTTGGCAATCCAACAACTCGCCAGCGACCCTGATCCGCTTCTTCGCCAAGCCGTCCAAGAGGCGGTCGATGCGATCCAAAAGGATCTGGCCAGCAAAAAATGAGCCCCCAGTAAGAACGTTGGTATGAAAAACCGCTCCACCAATCGACGACAATTCCTCTCCGGTCGCGCTGCGGTAGGCGCTATCAGCGATGCCATCAATTCGGTTTCTGCCCCAATCCCTGATACCGCGACGGCGCGCGGTTCGCACCAAAGACAGTCGGCCTATCTGGAGCAATACTCCAAACCCGCGATGGCATGTCAGTTTGAATTACTGTTCAACATGCACCAATACCCGCAGTCGGGTTCGGCCACAGGAGAAGTGTTCGCACTGGTTGACCAACTGGAAGATCAAATGACGGTCTACCGCGATCACAGCGAAATCAGCCAACTGAACCGCCGGGCCTACGAAGCTCCGGTCAAAGTCGAATCGCGACTTTTCGAACTTTTGCAAACGGCAGCTGAAATTCAAACGGCAACGCGCGGGGCGTTCGACGTTACCTCAGGGCAACTTTCGAAGTTGTGGGGCTTCGAACAGCGGTCGGGAAAGCTCCCCGACGAAGAAAAAATTCAAAACACGTTAAAATGTGTCGGCGGCGGTCATGTTGTGCTGAATGAAACACTGCAAACGGTTTCTTTCAAAACGCCGGGGGTAAAAATCAATCTTGGCGGCATCGGTAAAGGATACGCGATAGACCGGTCGGCCTGGTTGCTGCACATCGAAGGAGTACACGACTTCGCCATTCACGGCGGCCAAAGCAGCGTATTATGTGCCGGCAACAACGCCAACGAAAACAAGGCGGACCTACGCGGTTGGCCTATCGGACTCAGCCATCCGGTGTTACCAGAAATCCGCTTGGCCACCTTCCATTTAAAAGACCAAGCCCTTGGGACTTCAGGTTCCGGCCGCCAGGGTTTCTTTCATGACGGAAAAAGGTACGGGCACATCATTGACCCACGCACCGGTTGGCCAGCCGATCGTTTTCTGTCGACGACCGTGATATCACCATCGGCGGCACTTTGCGACGCCCTGGCGACCGCGTTTTATGTCATGACGATAGAAGAAATTGAAGGCTACTGTCGCCAACACACCGATGTCGGCGCTGTCGTCGCGATAGGAGATCCGTCGGCCGGTCGCGGCGATGTCGAGTTAATCTGGTTCAATCTATCAGACGATGATTGGCATAGACTGTGAATTTCTTGTTACTCCATTTTGCGGATGATCGACTCTAGTGACTCCATTTGCTGCTTCCACAGTTCGATCACATCGGGTGCGTCGAAGATGCCCACCTTTTGCCCCTCAAAACCGGATTCGCACACATCGACTGTCTCACCGACGGTGCTTACGATCTTCTGAAATTGCGTCTCATCGATCAAACTCAACTTGGGCGAAACGGATTGCTTGCCCCTAACGCAGGTGCGCAATACCAACTGTGAGAAGCGCAATGCGGCCCCTTCAACATCCGGTGCCAAAAGAACCCAACGATGGTCAGCAGATTGGACGTAAAATTTTGATAGCTGTGGCGTGGATTGAGACATTTTGAGGTGGATCAATTCAATTGGTGGTCAAGAAACTTCGACCGAAACCAGCAGGTTGCGGCATTGCTGTCACTATAGGTTAGGCCAAACACCGAGCGCAACTAAAACACATTTTCTTCCAACAATCCCCCCCGGATGGCAAACTAACTAACGGATAAGGGGTTCGGCCCGTCCACAGACGCACCAACCGGCCATTTTGGCACATGCCTTTCCTGTTTGGGCCGCATAATCCAGCTTAAAAACAACGCCAGCAAAATCGGCCCGAACTCTAAAACCGGAAAAATATAGTCGAAAAAAGCGGTTCCCGCGTACGGCGTCCCAATCAAACCAGGCTGATCGGGCCCGACAATGCCGTGATACTCAAAAAAGAATCGCAAGTAATAAGCCATCGCCACGACCGACACGACAAACCAAGTCCGGTTTCTACAAAACACCAACCACGGCATCGCCCAAGTCCAGTACCACGGGTTCTGGGTAGGAGCCAAAAGCCAAAACCAAGCAATCGTCAGAAACACCATCTCTAACATCAATAACGGTTCATCGTTACGCCACACCCGCACACACGTCCAAAGCACAATCAGAAAAAACACCACCAGCGTCGTGCGGCGTGTGAGCGAGAATGCAGCTGATCGTTTGGGGACACCGGTGAATTGAGCGTAGAAATCGCAAACGGCGTGTCGTAGTTCGTTGGACGTTTTCACGAACCAGACCTTGGACGTAGGGTCTTCGTTGGCTGCAGCGTATTGTTTCGCCGTATCCCCGTAGGGCTTTAAGTTTTCCACAAGAATCATGAAAATGAAATCGTTCATCTCCCAGTATTTCACAAACGCTTCGATACCTGCCGGTGGCGCCGCCTTGAGTTTCGGGACGTCCTGATTCTCCTGCCCATCGTGGTTGAAGAACTGCGTCTTGACCTGTTGGATCGAACTGCGCACGTACTGCGTCTTGCCCACCATCGGCCACAACAATACCGCCGTCACAACCGCGAACACCACCAGCGGAACGATCGACGCAAACTTAATGCGCTTCCACATCAGCACCGCCCAGATCGGCCCCAGCACAACAGGAAAAAGCTTCGCCGCGACCGCCGACGCCAACACCACCCCAATCAAACAACTTTTGGCAATCAAACCCTCATCGACACGGGCGAAAGTCGTTGGGTCGGTCGTTGGGTCGGTCGTTGGTGGATTGATCTTCCAGTACATGGTCACCATCAAATACACCGCAGCGGTGGTCAAAAATACCACGACCGAATCCAAATGACCGCTGTTGGCAATTTCTTTGATCACCAAAGGGCACCACAGGTACGCGACAACCCAAATAGTCGGCAAAGCCAATCGCTTCAGCAAACCAATCAGCAGCAACGCCGTCGCGCAATCGAACAGAACCAACACGCCCTTCATCGCGAATAACAACCCCCAAAAACTATCCGTCGTGCGTCCAATCATCGACGCCAAAGCGAAGGGCGCCTGATTGATCAACGGATAGGGCGTCGTGTAATTTTCAAAATGCACCAACGGAAACGCTTGGTCCATGCCCGGCGAGGTTGCGATCTTGGACAACCTCGCCAGATCTTCACGCTCGACCAACGTCGTGCGATAATTGGGCACCCCTTTAGTCGGATAAAGCTCGACCTCTTGCGGCGAATACTCATAGGGGCTAATCCCCTCCGAAATCACTGTGCCGTCCCAAATATAACGAAACAGATCGACTTCCTGGATCGGAACCGAAAACAATAGAATCAGCCGGAACAAAACGCCCATCCCCAGTACAACCATCATGCACCGAGAACACGACACCGATGCCGACGTTCCCAAATTTCTCCAGATCGCCTGCCAACAAACAAATAAATAGCTGATCCCTGCGGCGGTAAACAGCCCAACCACTAGCAACAACGGTCGAGACTGATTGGGGTCGGATTGCTCACAGTCGAAACTGAACCAGCAAATCGCAGCGTAAACCACCAACATAAACAATCCGCTGGTGCACAACACCTTTAGCACACGTGACGATTCGGGGTTAGCCGCTGGTTGGAGGGGAGCCATAAAGAAAGTTACAATCAGACATGAAGGTTTTGGGTGAAACAAGATTGTAAGCAGGATCGAAACCAACGCGAGTCGACAGCAGTGGCACCTTTGCAAAAATTCCCTTCAAAGTGAACTACGTCACCGACCCACCGAGACACAACTTTACGTAAGCTAACACTGGATTACCGAACCTTTGCGGCAACGACCGGCAAACGCCCAACCTTCTGGACTTACCGTTGCACATCCCCGCAGGTCGGGTTACTGCTTGACCTTTGCACCGCATCTAAGCTACTCAAGGGGTACCAAACTCCGAGGGATGAAACCGATTAAGCAGAATCGCGCAAAAGAGAAACTCGACATTAAACCGGAAACTCGAAAACCAGAATGTCCAGGGCTCTTACATTACAAGATGATTTTGAAGCACGTGGCTAATCTATCCGGTCTTCCGCGGTGCACAACGGCGTTGCTCATTCAGGCACCGCCGCCGTTATCTATGCCGATGCTGATTATTTTGCTGCGGTCTTCAAGACGAAAGAGTTTTCCTTTTTTTAAAAAAGCATCGCAAGGTAATGCTCGATTCGGATATTACGCCAGTGTCGATATCGCAAACCAAAGACGCCCCCATGCGATGACATCGTTAACGTCAACATAGTATTGGTAACTCTCTTCGAAGTGTTGCCCTTTGACAACTTCTTGGGCATCGAAAAACTTCCCCACCGCCTCGTGCAGTTCTTGTAGTACGTGGTGGATCCCAGCGCAGTCTCCCTTTGCGCACTGAACGAAATTGAATTCACCGTTAGGGTCGGTAAAATGAGCGCTTCCCTTTACGATGTCGCACTGAAGCGTATAAGCCGCTTCGACAAACTTTTTGGCCAACGTGAAAGGACAGGAAACCTCGGTGTCGCGTGTCGCGAAAAAAGAAAAAAACTGACAATTCTCACAAAACTGCAAACAACCGTAAAAAAGCACGGCTCTCCCAGCAAGTCCCACCTATTGAGCCCTAACAAGCGCCTCAATTTTAATCGCCTAAATTTTGACAACACCTGTTTCGCCCCCCTCCACAAAGCCCATCGGAACACATTAGGGACCATCACAACAATCATGAAAGTTGCTCGAAGAAGAGAATCGACTAACCGACCGTTGGCGGCTGACAGTCCGTGCTGCTCGTTTAAAACGAAAAATTCTTCCTTGAGCCTTGTGGCCCCCGTTGCGTTCAAAGCCAGCCTTTTTGTCGCTTGCGACCGCTTATCGTTTGAGCCCGTTGGTGCGTAAGCACAACCACGAAGCAACTCCCCTGCTCCGCCCTTCCCTTCACCAGACCATTTCAAAAGTTTTGGTCGCCCGGCGAAGGTTGACCAGCGCTACACTGATCCGCGTAAAATCAAATCGCTGATCGTCGAAATTGCGATCGAGCACGCCATCGGAAACCGCATCGCTGATTTTCGTCGACAACGGAGAAGTTGACTTCAACAGATAAATCCCTGCGGCATTGATCTCTTTGGCCAAATGTAACGCAATCGTATCGCTGGTCGTATCCCAAGACGGGGTTAGATCACGGTTCGCCTGAGCCCACCGGCTGCAATCAAACACGACGTCGCTGCCGGCGTTAAAACCTCCTCGACGCAAATCCTCAACGCCGGTCACCAATGGCCAATCTGTAAACAGGCTGTGAAAAAGCCGTGCGGTACTGGCGAGCATCGTAATGCTGATCCCGTGAGCGTCTGATTCACTAAGACCATGAGTCGACTGCCAGTCTCTGACCGCCTCTACCACTGCTCCTCCGCCGGCAACCCATACGTTGACGCATTCTGCATCAGCCTCCCTAATCGCCCAATCTGAAATCTTTGCTCGTAAATCGGGCAGCGTGAACAAACTACCGCCAACTTTGATCACACGGAAACCAGGCCCCGTTTGAGAATCAAAAGCTTGAGAATCAAAAGATGCTTTGCTCATAATCGTTCACTTCACTGGAGGTTTTTAAAGTTTATGCGACAATCAAATGCCGCTGAAGTATCAAACGCACGTTACACCATCTTGCGATTAACCAGAATTCCTTCAACGATTGCGCGTGGGATTCCGGCCGGTTCCACTGCGTTTTTTTTTTGCTGATTCCGCCTACCGGCTAAATCATCTACCCACTAAATTCTCAGCCCCTCACCCACAAAAGACGATCTGAATTTGCCCAAGAAACAGAAATCCTTTTTCCCCACCAAACGCCCGCAAGGTCGCCGCCCCGCGATCGCTGAAGCGGCTTTGGCCGGAATGTTGGTACTCTCAGGTGTGATTTTACTGGCCATCACGATCACGTTGACGGCAATGTTTTCGACGCCGCAGCAGCTGTACATTTCGGTCGGCTATCTCTCCCTGAGAATCATTTTAGCGATTCTTCTGATCACCGTCGGTAGCTACTTCATCATCAGCTTACTCTGGAAAGTGGGCGTCTCAAGGGAACGGCGGGAAGCGATTGTCAATCGCGCTGGTGAAATCGATCTGCTGAACGACTTCCGCCGCCGCCGCGAAGACCTGCCCACCGTCCCGATCGAAGTTCCCCAGCAAGGTAACGTGCTGCCCTACCGTTTACGTTGCCCTCAGCATAATCTCTGGTCGCTGATATCGTCGGCCACCATGAGCGTGGCGTTGGTGGCGATCGCATCGATTCTATTCCCAACGGCGATTGCAACCGACCCGCCAGCAAATCCGCGCAGCATCGCGATCGTGTTTTTGCCAATTATCTGTATCGCAGCGGCATGGTTTCTCTATCGCTTCTTTCGCCAGTTGCTAAAATTAACCGGCATCGGCCCTTCATCCATCGAACTTTCCCAGTACCCACTGTTCCCAAATTCGAATTGTAAAGTGCGACTGTTTCAACCCGGTCGCATTCGTTTGAAAGTGCTGACCGTTTGGTTAGTCTGCCAAGAAGAAGCGACCTTCGACGAAGGCACCGACATCCGTACCCAACGGCGTGACGTGTTTCGCAACCGATTGTTTCGCAAGCGATCGGTCGACGTAACGCCGGAGCGTCCGTTTGTGGCAGAATTCGATGTCGAAATTCCAGATCAAGCGATGCACAGTTTTAGATCGGCCAACAATAGAGTCCAATGGAAAATTATCGTACAAGCCGAAGCAAAAAAATGGCCGACTCTCAATCGGACCTTTCGGCTTTCGGTGTATCCTCGCACCGCTACCGAAAACCGCCCAATCGTTCGAGTTTGAAACCACCGCGCATCGAAATTGAACTCGCCAAAGATCAGCACCAGTTTTCGCCCAGTGATTTTTTATTGTGCGAATACCGTTTACGCGCCGTCGAAGGGCTCGCCGTGCAAGCCATCGAAACTTCCGTTCTATGGATCGCCGGCGGCAAAGGCAGCGAGGATATCGGTGTCCATTTCTTTCAACGTGCCAGCAATGACGCGATCAGCCCGTCGATGCTCCAGCGTCCTCATCGGATCAGCACCGTGCTACCCAACAGCCCGCTGTCTTACCCCGGCGAACTGGTCAGCGTACGATGGTGTGTCCGAGTTCGCATGTTCTATGGAAACCAACAACAGCTTATTCAAGACCACCCGTTTGTACTCGGCGACGCCGAAGCCCCCAAAAATCTGACCAAACAGTCCAATGAAGACACCATCGATGGCGATTCGATCGACGACGCCATTGCTCCGCCCGCCACCGTCACCACCCCGCCCATTGATGCCCCCCACCCCCGTTAATCGCGTCCCCCAAAACTCCCGCCGCAGAAAAAAAGCAGGGGACCATGCCGACGACGCAATGGGCGTCGGGGCGTCTGCCAATCCGTTTGCAACGCGTTTCACCGCCCCGGGGAAAATCCCCTACTTCTTCCAGTCCCCAGACGAATTTGAAAAAATCCGCGTCCTCGGCCAAGCCACCAACTGGACAGCCCAAATTGTAGGCCCGCACGGGTCAGGCAAAACGACACTCGTCCGCCACCTTATTTCCCACTTGCGAACCCAATTCGACGCGATCGAAATTCTCACCGTCCGGGGCGTTAATCAAATCCAACGCCCCCCCCAACCTTCTCGGTCCAATCCCCAATCGCCCCATCCGTTACTTACTCAATCGATATCGGCGTCACTATCTCAGCCTCCATTTCCGGCCGCCGATTCCAATCGATCCCATCGAACCGGCAACAGCGTCTTGGTCATCGACGGAATCGAAAAACTATCGTGGCTGCAACGCCGGTTGCTGTTCGCCGATCGCCGACGCAACAAACAGGGCTTGATTGTCACCACTCACCGCCGACTATTGGGGTTGCCAGTGCTTTTCAAAACAGGGTTGACCGAAAAAAGTTTTTGCAAGGTGCTGCGGCATCTTGGTTGCCAGCAGTACGCGGGTGACTACCGAAGTTTATCAGCCCAACACAACGACAATTGTCGCGAGATGCTTTTCGCGCTTTATGACCAACACATCGGTCGCCCCACAACGACAATCGTCCCCTCGACTCCACCAACTGCGCTCCACCCGCCGGATCGAACGAACTCATTTTGATCTCTCTCAACGTTTCCACTGGTTCCAACTTCCACAGTGTTTGCATCGCATGCCGCGGATGCAGCGCGTCGACATTTCCAAACGCTCTCTCTGCGGCAATCAAGAACGCGAAAATTCCGTACCGATATAGGCAAATCAATAACACCGGACTACAATTTTTCTACGGGTAAAAATGGTTGAGGAAGTGCTTGCTCTGCTGGTGCAGGCCACGGTCTTCAAAATCGTTGGGTCGCATGGAAATCATGTGATCGGTGGGTTCGATTCCCATGCACTTCCGCCATTGCCGGTCAGTCACTTTTTTTACCACTGGCCATCATCGTTGAGCATAGAATTCGGTGCATCCTGAAGGATGCAAACCATTGATTTAGATCTCTCACAGCAAATGCCCTATCTAATATCAAATGCCAAAACTGATATCGATTCAAATCGGCTCTCCCCAACACTTTGGAGCTGATCCCGCACAACCTCTTTCGGCGCGCCCTTGGCATACCGCATTCTTCAAGACCCCGGTCACCGGAAACGTCACCGTCGGACCAGACGGCATCGCTGGGGACGGACAAGCAGATTTAAGAAACCACGGTGGAACGGACAAAGCCGTCTGCGTTTACCCCGTCCAACACTTCGATTACTGGAAGAAATTTCTCAACCGGCACGACGTCTCCCCCGGAGCGTTCGGCGAGAACTTTTCGGTGGCAGGCCTGGACGAATCCACCGTTGCCATTGGTGATCGGTGGAAAATCGGGACCGCGACTTTCGAAGTTTCCCAACCCCGCCAACCGTGCTGGAAATTGGCCCGCCGCTGGCAAAACAAAATGTTGACCGCCGAAACGATCGCAACGGGCAAAACCGGGTGGTACCTCCGCACCGTCAGTTCAGGCAGCATCAGCCCCAACGCCGAAATCGTCGTTTTGACATCCCCTAAGAATGCTCAACGACGCTTCACAATCGCAGACGCCAATCATGTCTTCTACCACACTCCCGACGATCTGGAATCGACCCAACAGTTGATCAGCACCCTCCAGCTATCGGTGTCTTGGCGATCGGAATTGCAACGGCGATTATCCTGATTGTCGCCTGCTTCTTGTCGCGTGTTTCTTGTCGCCTGCTTCACAAGGCGGTGCGTTTTGAAATCAAACCGGAGTTCGATCTCATTTGAGACACCGACCGCATCACTTTAGAAATGCGCCTCACCGCAAACACCACCGACAGCGTAGACGGAGTGGAGCCGCCGTTCCGCGTCTCCGGCGAAAACGAACAATCGTTAAGGAAGAATCAAACGCGCTGCTGACGCCGTTGGCTTACTTCCCCCAAACTTCACTTGCGCGATGAAAACCCAACGGCGGAGCACCAACCGTTGGGTTTCTGTTTCACAATGCTCGTGAATTGCTAAAGCAATTCTCCCGCAGCCAATGCGTCTTACACACTCCTGCTAAACTGACTGCTCTGAATGGTCGCCCGTTGTCCAGCGTCAATTTCGTCGCCTCCATCACCTGGGTTAAGCAGATTGGTCGGGTCGGGAACGTGTACCAATCCCAAGTTATGGCCGATTTCATGAGCCACGACGCGCGAAATTACCCCACGGCCACTTTCGAAGGTCGGCAGATTATCGCCAACGTGAATTGCCGTTCCGTTTCCGTCGACGAAGGCGAGTCCATTTACCGTATTCTCACCTTGGTTGGTGAATCCGGGAGCGACTTCAACAAAGTACGCGTCCAAAATCAAGGGGTCCGAATTTCCAACTCCCGCAGAGTCGCCGTTATTAACAACCGTATTAAGGTCGTCTGTTGGACGGTTGCTGGCATTCCCCACGTTGGCAAAACTATTGTTCAAAGTGCGCGGTGTCAGCCATTCGATGTCAACGTTGGCTTGGAGGTAGATTTCGTCGATCAGGCGCTGAATCGTCTGCTCCTGTTCTGAATTTCCAAAATACTCCGCAGTGTTACTGCCATTATCATTGGAGACGATAATCGGCTGGATAAAAACCCTTCGGTTGACATCGGCCCGCGCGGCGCGGGTCTGGTCATTGAACCGAATCGAATTGGCACCGGTGATCTCATCGAGTCCCTCATTGCCAGTGGTATCACGGACATACAGTACAGGGCCTGATTCTGTCACCACGAAGTTGGCGAAGTTACCTAAAAACGAAGCCGTGTCGCCAGCACCGGTGCCAAGGGTGATCGAGTCATCGCCTTCACCACCACGCACAAAATCAGTCGACGAACCGACGATCTCATCTACGCCGGCATCGCCCAAGACGGTATCAGCGCCAATACCACCGTCTAAAAAGTCGTCTCCATCATCGCCCGCAACCCGGTCGTTACCCGCATCACCGAATAACCTATCGTTGCCACCGTTGCCGCGGATTTGATCGCTTTGACCTCCGCCGCGAATCGTATCATCGCCCAATCCACCAAACAGGAAATCAAATCCATCGCCACCAAACAATCCATCGTTACCATCCCCTCCAAAAATCGTATCACGGCCGTCGTTACCAAAGACCTGGTCATCGCCGCCCTCACCCAAAGCACGATCATTGCCCTCACCAGCGGTCAGCCTATCGTTTCCGTCGCCACCACGAACCAGATCGTTTCCTGCATCCCCGAACAGCTGGTCGACGCCGTCCTGACCGAAGATCTGATCATTCCCAGCATTGCCACGGACGGTGTCATTGCCGGCTGATGCAAACACCGTATCGTTGCCGTCACCAGCATTGACGGCGTCGTCTCCATTGCCGGCAACAATAAAGTCATCGCCCCCACCCCCGTTGATCGTATCATTGCCATCAAAAGCAAAAATTGTGTCGCGCCCTGTCCCGCCGTTGATCCTGTCGTTGCCAGAAGCCCCATTGAGCAAATTCGTTCCGCCGCGACTGGTGATCGTGTCGTTGCCTTCATTGCCGAACAATCGATCGTCACCATTGCCGCTGATCAATTGGTCGTTGCCCGCGTTCCCCGCAGCGATCGTCCGAATATCCGTCTGGTTATTAAAAATGTCGTTTCCAGCGGCACCGATGAACCGCAACGACGCAACCCCGGCAAAATCAAAATCAAAACTCCCCTGATCGACAACGCTCACCCGCAGCGTATCAGACAACTGCTGGACGACGACGTGATTATCCAAAACGTCTCCCCGGACGACCACCTCGTTGCCGTTCTGAAAAGCGACAACCGCCAACATTCGGCGGTCTTCTAATCCGTGATAGCTGGCGAAACGATTCTTTTTTTGGCGATGATTCTTTTTCATGACATTGCTCTTTTTTGTGTTACAAAAAAATTAGATAAGAAGTTTTCTATAATGAGTGTTCAGTAGCGGCCCGTTTCAGGTCAAGCTAAACAGTTGTAATGTGGTCCTAACCGTATATACGAAAATAACACTGTCGCCGCCTCCTTGAAAATTTACTTTAATTGGTGACAGTACGTCGTGCGACATATTGCCGTTTCCGCATTATTCTAAATGAAGTCCCGTCGTGAATCACGAATACACCTCTTAGGAAATCTGTGATGCGCAGCAGCAGCATCTTCGGCACGACCAATGTGACGCGCATTGACAATATCTTTTTGAATTAGTGAAGGCCACGACAATCGATAAAAACATCTTGCCGCCGAACATTTTGCTAGAAGACGGCGCTGTATTTGTGATGAACAAACCCGGCGGATTACTAACGCAAGCACCGCCCGGAATTGACAGTTTAGAACTGCGCACCAAACACTTTCTCAAAGTGCGCGATGAAAAACCCGGTAAAGTTTACCTCGGCGTTCCCCACCGATTGGATCGACCGGTGTCAGGCGTAATTTCAGTCGTAAAAAATGTGCGCGCCGCGCAGCGTATATCTGCTTACATTCGCGACCACAAAGTCAACAAAACCTACCTCGCTGTTGTGACTGGTACGCCACCGGAACCCTCAGGAGAATGGAAAGATTTCATGCGAAAAATCCCCGATCAAGCGCGCTCTGAAATCGTCGAACCAGAACATCATGACGCGCAGGAAGCCCGGCTGAATTTTTGCGTCCTTGCCAGCGACGGAAATAAAACCTTGCTGGAAATCGAACTGATAACCGGCCGCACCCACCAAATCCGACTCCAGTGCAGCCATCGCGGGTTCCCAATCCTTGGCGACGAAATGTACGGATCTCAAGTTTCTTTCGGTCCCCAAACGACCGACCTGAGAAAACGCTGGATCGCACTTCACGCCCGACGACTGGTCTTCGAACACCCAATCAGTCACCAAACCGTCGACCAAACGGCGCCTCTACCGGACTGTTGGCAACCGTTGGAACGGCTGACGAGGGATTGTTAGATTCATTTAAACCATCGTTAAACAAACGATTCCTCAGACTATCCAGTCAATTCTTTACAAATTCGCAATCGAAACTTGCGAAGCTTTTCCAATTCCAATCGACTACTCGTTTATGGAACACAAGCCAGAAAGAACCGGACAAGACGATGCCCCCCACGCGATCGTCGTCCAACGCATCCAAGAAGACCCCATCGCCCAGCGTTTAGAACAACGCCACACGTTCATCCCCGTCCGCTGTTGCGATCTCAACGCCAAATTGATGGAAACACTGAAACTGGACGACGCCCAAAAAGAAGCCTTCAACCTTTTGACGCGCCGACTCCAAGCCATCTTTCATGCCGAACACCTTTCGGCACTGCTACGTTTAGAGAACCTTTACGGTCCGCTGGACCCTGATGACGATGCCGTCGAAATCACCCACCTGTCACAAACCCAACGCGACCACCACGTCGATCAGTTGCTGGACGAATTCTCAGGACTGCTGTACAGCGCCCATTACAAACGCCTGACGCGCGAGGAAATTGAACGCGCGGTCCAGATGGGTTCCCAGTGGAGTGCCAAACTGGAGGTCAACTTTGAACTCTACGACCGGTTAGAAATTTTCGCTCGGGGTTATCGCGTGGTCGAAGTAAGCCGCAGACGTTGGCAAAACCTCTATCGCACAGAAGTCATCGAACTGCCAGAACTACAGCGTTTGATCATGGCCTTCCGAATCAAACCTGACGAAAAAAACAGCAGCGGTTTCGACCCCGACAAAGTCTATTTGAAAACCTTTAAAAACATCCCAGAAACCGATCTAGAAATGCTGCTGCCGGGGGCAAAAATCAAACTGTCAATGGTCGATCGCGGCAAAATCATTTTGCCAACATTATCCGGCATGGCAATAACAATTTACAAACTCATTCGCGGGCTGATCGTGCTGACACTTGCGGTCACCGTCAGCGCCATTCTCGCATGGATTGTGTTTATCGGTGCCGTTGGTGGCTACATCGTGAAGTCAGTCCTTGGCTATTTCCGTACCAAAAGCAAATTTGAATTCGGCCTCACCCGCAGCCTCTATCTAAAAAACTTAGACAATAACTCCAGCGTTCTGTTCCGCATCCTCCACGAAGCCGAAGAACAAGAGCTAATGGAGGCGACGCTTTGCTACATGATATTGTGGGATTACTGCCGTGGCGAAGGCTGTCAGTCTGGACTGACCGAAAACGAAATCGACATAATCGTCGAAGCCTATCTCTTCGAACAAACCAAAATTGACGTCGATTTTGAAATTCACGACGCCCTCGGAAAACTCGCGCGACTGGGACTGACCGACGTTGACGCCCAAGGACGCTGGAAACCCATTCCACTTAACAAATCGGTCCAGTCCCTCAACGAGAACTGGGAGAAGATTTTTCGCCACCCACCACTGGTGCCCACCCCATAGCCTGCCAAATCTGATAAACTTTCGTCCTCTGCTATCATCCGGATCGACCGCAACAGAGCGTCACGGAATCAACCCTCCCCATTCCTCCCAACCTATCGTGGGCCAAAGCCACCTGATAAAAATCGGACTCATGGGCGTCGTCGGCACCTTCGACGCTGCTGATTTCCGCGTTTACTCCCGTGACCAGCGCGTCATTTGCCGTACCAGCCGAGGGTTGGAATGCGGGATCGTTGTCTGCGCCGTTGATCAACCCGCCACCGACGGAGAAGTACTCAGGGTTACCGGTCAAGAAGATGAACTGATCCTCGACCGCTTAGAGCGTTTTCGCGACCGAGCCTACAATGCCTGCAATGACTTGTTAGCCGAAAGACAGCTCCCCGGTACGCTGGTTGATGTCGAACACCTCTTTGATGGTGAATCGGTTTATTTCTATTTTCTTGGCAACGTCGACCCGCGCGTTGATTTGCTGACCGAAGAACTGGCGATGACCTACGATCGCAAAGTGAAATTCAAACAGTTCGCCACAGCACTGGCTCAGGGATGCGGCCCCGAATGTGGAACCAAAGAATCGGGATGCTCCTCCGGCGGTTGCGGCACATGCGCTCTTTCGGGCGGATGCGGATCGAAAAAGATGCCAGCTAAAAAATTGCCGGCCCCGTAAGCGCGATTGAAATCCTTAACATTGCGGAAAGCCATCGCAAAACCGAAAACCGCTCACGCTCCGACCAAAACCTGATCCGCCGGACTAACCACCGCCAACCCCGGTCGATCCATGACATGCAAGTAAATTTGTGTCGTCGAAATATCCTTGTGCCCCAACAACTGTTGCACCGTCCGAATGTCAGTACCGTGTTCCAACAAATGCGTGGCAAAACTGTGACGCAATGAATGCGGCACCGCGTGCTTTTCAATTCTCGACTTCCGCAGCGCTCTTTTAAACACACCGGCAAACAAACTATCACTCAAGTAATGCCGCCGCCACTGCCCTGTGCGCGGGTCGGTCGAACGCTGGCGAGAGGGGAAAATGTACTGCCAACAAAACTCAGTCGCCGCACTCGGAAGCTTTTTATCCAACGCAAACGGTAGATATACTCGGCCGTATCCCGCCGCCAAATCGGATTGATGAATATGTCGGGCGGCCCCGATCTGAGCCTTCAACGGCTCGACCGCCATCTCCGGCAACACCGTAACCCGATCCTTGGCGCCCTTACCGTTACGAACAATGATTTGCCGATGTTCAAATTGAATGTCTTTCACACGCAACCGACGACATTCCTTGTGACGCAAACCCGCGCCATACATCAAATCGAACATCAACCGATTCCGGCCGCAAAAAAAATCAGCCAAATGCTTAATCTCGCCCTGACTAAACACCACCGGCAACGACGGCGGTTTATCCGAACGAGCCACGTCTAAAAAGCCGAGCTTCCGATGCAGGACTTTGTCGAACAAAAACAAGAGCGCCGACAAAGCCTGGTTCTGAGTGCTAGCCGCCACGTTACCCTCGACCGCTTGAGCACTCAGGAAGCTTCGAATCTGTTCCTCTGTCGCGGATTCCATTTCTCCCCCACAAAACCGTTCGAAACGCCGCAACCACCCCACGTAAGCTTTTTCGGTATCCAACGCATAACCGCGCAGGCGTAGTTCCCTCACCACCAACTGTACCAACGCGGACTCGGTCCGGTCCTTGTCCGTCAAAACCACCTTTGGCAAGTCCGCCATCGTCGCCGGCCTGTTGACGCGCCCTTCCGCCGCCGCCAACCTCCTGAGCGTCGTTTTCATCTCAGAAAAGTCTACCCCAATCTCGGGCTTCAAAACCTGGAGTTGATAACACTCAATCGCCTCGACCGCCTGCAAACGCTGCCACGCCGGTACGCCTGCGGTCACCAACGATTTCGAAAACCGAATCGTTGCTTCAATATCCACGTCAAGCAAACCATCACGGTCGTACAAACGCCTGCCAGATTGAAACTCTGCCAGCCGTTTGATCCATTTACAAAACCATCTTTGCTCTCGCCGCCCAAGCCCCAACAAATGGGGGTTCACACTTCCAACGACCCTGTCGAATTCAGGAAAACTCATCTGCGACCTCGTGATATGCAGGTTTTATTAACAGTTCATTTCAGTGTACAGCTCTCTGCTTTGCAAATAAACCGCCTGTCGCTAACAGTGCTCGTCACGGCCGTTACAGAGTTCGGCAGCATTTCAAGGCGCGCACGGAGTTTAAACAGGATTCCACCATGCTTGGTGATGGCAGGTAATGTGAATCATCCCCGGCAATTCCACACAATCGGAATTCGCGATTCCGTCCAAAGTCGTAGCAGCGACGCGCCCTTCTTGGCGGCCAATACTTTGAACTTCCGAGAGTCCCCTCGCGTTAAAATCACGAGACGTTGATAGTCAAGTCGCTGTGTCTGCTACTTCAGCGGCAGTCCCAGGGGCGATGAGAGTAAAGCTTCCTAATCACGAACGCCAAATCAGCAACGCGCATTCGCCTCGGAGACCGATCCGTAAACGTCGACTCATATGCAACCATCCAACAACCATCCAGCAACCGCGCGTTCTCGCCCTAAACTTAAAACGGCCTGAATTCTGGCGAATCCTTCTACGTCAAAGGCTCGTGTCGTTTAATGGAACGAATCGGCCTCCAGCGTGCCCCTCTTCGCCCACGACATGTTATCCATGGAAAATGAATTAAAGACTACGTCTACGCAACGTTTAGTTATCAATGGCTCTTCCGCAATAACAGATAACAAATCGTGTCCGTTGTCTTACAAGCAGAAGCCTTTAGTGCTTGCCAGAAAATCGAACCGCCAGCAGCGTCTAACAGCGCCTTCAGAATCTTCAGCACCACGCCACCAACACCAACCACCGGGTCGGAATCCCCCTGTTCCCCCT
>CALDYR010000128.1 GCA_937944405.1 uncultured Pirellulaceae bacterium | reverse complement strand
GTGTTGTTCATTGTTGCGTCGCTGTTTATGCCGCTGATCGCGATCATCTCCGGGCTAACTGGAGGGAAGAAGTAATTGTAACTTCGGTGATAGGCGGTCGAAAGTTCGGCCGTTTTCCCAGCCTCTGTTCAGACCCTTGCCATGCTTTCGACAGTCCAGGTGAGGGTGAAACGGGGAAGTGATCGAAGCATGAAAATCGAAGCATGAAAATCGAAGCATGAAAATCGCAACTTGAAAATCAAATGGCGACCGTCCCACGGGGCGGTCAGCGTCCATCCTAAGATTCAAATTCTGACCCAATCCCAAACTCGAAAAAGTCCAACCTCATCTGGAGCCTACTATGAATTGCTCTCAAAAAACGCAAGCACAAACGTCATCGCCGGTTCCCCACCGGTGGGCGGCAGCCCGAACAAAATCAGCCGTCAAACGTCTTGGTTTCACGCTGGTGGAGTTATTGGTGGTGATTGCGATCATCGGGATCTTGATCAGCATGTTAGCTGTGGCCGTTGGGCCTGTCCTGATCCGAGTCCAAGAAGGCGCGGTGACGACGGAGCTGCAGCAGCTGGATTTAGCAGTTGAGAACTTCAATAACCAGTACGGATTTTACCCGCCCAGTTTTACGGGATTTAGCAACGTTGGCGGCTACGATCCAGTTGACCCATATAATACCGATTCGGCGGCTGCGGGCGGAGATGATTACCTTCAGCTACTGCCTTTTCTGAATAAGATTTCACCCAATCACAGAGAGATGTCAACCATTCCAGGTGATTCTTCAGGGCGGCCACGACTGCAAATTTGGTGGGTCAATATCGGCCGTCACTTAGACGATCGCAGTTCTTTAGTGTTTTGGTTGTCGGGGTTGTGCGAAAACAAGCAATTCCCAATTACCGGTGGATTGTCTGCAGTAGGTGGCCAGCCGCAACTTCCAGTCGCCTTCGGGGTACCGCAGTCAATTTTAATGACTGCCAACAAAACAGTGAATTCGGATGAAAATCTTGCACAGGGTGCAGGGGGGCGGATTGATATTCCGCGCGACTCCTTTTTCGATTTCCGTGGCGGGCAGTTAGCAGATAGAGCTTTGAATTTGTTTGACACGACGTCTCCTATCGACTTGTTGATGTCTCCGCAACTGCCGCGCGGGATTCGCGTGTACACAACCCGTTTTGGAGACGCGCGAGAGAATCGAGGTAATGAATACTTTTATCGTAATAGTGGCTTCTACCGAATTCCTGGTGCCTTCGCATTTCATGCGGAAAATGGCGGAGGTGGGAACGAGCGATTCGTGAATCCGAACACCTTTCAACTATTCACCTATGGACGCGATGGTTTGGCAGGTAACGTCGCATTGGATGACAACTCGATGCTCGCAAAAACCCAAATAAACGATGACAACCTTACCAATTTTGCCAACGGTCGTCTGCAGACGTTCGATTGGCGAGCCAACCTTGGGTTGTAGTCTGCTTTTCTTTTCTGAAGTTCGAAGGTCAATCCCATGAATCGTAACAATCTCAACCGAAGCCAGACCGATCCGCGATCCGCGTTTACGCTGATTGAGCTACTACTGGTGATTTCGGTCATCGCGGTGCTTGCGTCTCTGTCGGTAAACGTTATCGCCAGTGCTCAGCAAGACGCCCGGGTGGCGGCAACCCGCGCACGGGTTACGTTAATCCAAAGTGTGATGGAGGTTGAGTTAGAAGATTACGAAGTCCGACGTTCGCCCGTTTCGTTTCGAGCGATTCGTGAATTGACTGCTGCCGTTCCCAATACCGTATGGGCCAACAGCGGACCAGGAGACCAAAATTTCCTTCTGCACGCTAAAAACCTTAAACGCATGATCGTGGCGGATCTTATCCGTTCTGAAATGCCCAGTGGGAGAGGCGGACAACCCATGGGTTTCGGACGTTTTCCCTCAGACCTATTTCGAAACTATTTACTCGGACTGAGCATTCCCCCCAGTAACATCGCTGATATCGAGCGCGACTTCGGACGCGTCCAACCCGCGAACGTCGCACGGTGGAATGGCTTTACAGGATTCATGTCAACTCCTGCAAGCCCTAGTGTTCGGCAGCAGTTTGCTGACAGCGCCGAAATTCTTTACGTGATTTTGAGTCAGTTGGAATTTGAAGGTACCAGCGCATTGGATGCATTGGGTTCATCAGCAATTGGTGACACCGATTCAGACAATGTTCCAGAAATCATTGATGCCTTTGGCGATCCGATGTCGTTTGAATTTCACCAAGTAAATGTCGCGCCGGTGCCGGCGGGCAGTACGGGCAGTTCAGGAGAATCAGGAGTTTGGGCAACGCCAGCAGGAGAATTAGAAATGACAAACTTCGAAGTCGTTAATCCTGTGCTGCCGACTGATTTGCGATTCTTTGTAACTTCCGAAACGCTGTTAGAAATCGACGGCCAACCTGAAGACTTGCAATAAATGGCTTGTGCTGTTTAACGACTTAAAAGACTTACCTTTTCCCTCCTGATGCTCCCTTCCTTATCCCTAAAGAGCACACTTATGATCCACGCAACAAGAAAGAGTATTCGGGCACCACGGCTCGCGTTTACCTTGATCGAACTTTTGGTCGTGGTCAGCATTCTCGCGATCTTGACATCGATACTGGTTCCGCGTTTGCGAACCGTCACGCGCGAACGTAACATTCGTGAAGCCGCACGAGTGGTTGGGTCAGTGTTTTCACGCGCCAGCAATCGTGCCGTGACCGATGGCATTGCCGGTGTGCAGCTTCAACGAAACTTAAATTTCGTAACCGATGTGGGTTACCAATACGCGGTGACGCGTATTGGTTTGTTACGCCGGGTGCCTGATTTTACAGGCGACCAACGAGGCTCGATGGCGACACCAATGGGAGCAGGGATAGTCTCAATCCCACTTCCTTTGGAACAAAACGATTTGGAAATTGTTCAGTCCGGTGATTCCATCACCTTTGACAATAGTTCTGTTAGATATCAGATCGAATCAGTTGCCGCTGCGGGTACGACGCTGACCCTGACGTTGGACCGTAACGCTTCAAACAGCTACCTTCCCGATCCAGGATTGTTCGCAACGGCGCGTAGTTATTCGATTCGACGAGTGCCGCGTTTGTTGAGATCGTCGGTGGTTGATTTGCCGCAGGGGCACATTATCGATTTACGTTTCTCAGGATGTGAGACGGTCGATTCATCAACTCCATTGTTGCCCATCAACATTATCGATCCCAATGCTCCTGAGCAGATTGCGATCTTATTGGATGGTCAGGGCGCGTTTAGCCAGTTCGTGGCCAGGTCGAACATCTCTGGCACTCCCGCCTACCTGCGAACCCCACAAAGCCCTTTTTTTGCGTTGGTCACACGTGCCGATGAAGGTAACACGGCCAATCCATTGGCCAGCCCAACCAATCTGTGGGTCTCGATCAACAATACATCTGGAATCGTGAATGTCGGATACAACAATCCTTCAGGCAACCGCGGAGTGGAGCCACAAAATTTCGGGTTAGGAGATCTCTTCGGCCCTCCCACCTCGGTGGCAACCTCAGGCCCGGCTGGGGGTGGTTTTTTTGCCGCTGATCGTATCCGCTTTAACAGCATTGTTTCTGCAGCGCGGACGGCATCGTTGACCGGTTCGGCGGCCCAGTAACAGACACGTTTTACATCTTCTCTTTGATCCGAGTGCATTATGAAAACCATGAAAAAAACGTTCGGGATTTCTTCACAACAGCGCGCTGGTATTTCGATTATCGAAGTCCTAACGTCACTGGCGGTGGCCGCTATCGGTGTTTTCGGTGTGCTGGTGTTGATCCCTTTCGCGGTGAAACAAGCGCAGATCGGACTCGATCAAGACGCGGCCGATTTGATCGGTCGCAATGCTCTGGAAGATTTGCAAATTTACGGATACACCTCGGTAAGTGATAATGGCCAACTGGCGTTGCGTGGTTCCCGCGTGCTAGTGGATTCGGGCGGTGTGGTGGCAGTTTCACCAGTCGAAGTTTTGGGGGCAAGCCCTTTAATGAGTAGGCCAAATTATTTTCCTGTCGCGGTCCCGGGGCTTAATACTTCGAACCCACGTATTATTCATTTTGATCCGTTGGCTGTCGGGCGTTTAGGTTTCCCAAGAGGTGCTGCCGATCCTAACCCGGACATTCTCACAGGCGACTTGCCATCGGCAGACGTTCCAGCAGACCAGCGCAACGATCTGCGCGTGACCGTTGCGACGGGAATTGTTCGGACTGGGAGCAGTGGATTGAGCGATCTGTTGGATCCGATGGAAGCCGCCCGGTTGTTTCGAACGGAAGATGACCTAGTGATTAGTGATCGTAATTTTCTATTGCCCAATACAGACGATGACACCGAAGCGGAATCGGGTGTGGATTTACCGCAACCCGTTTTTGATGTGAGTGTCGGCGGGCATCTGATGAGGCGGCAGGCGCTTGGGCGTATTTCTTGGTCGGCCCTGTTTGTCCCCTTTAAAGACAACAACCGCGTGAAATCTTCGGCAGCCGCTCCACCGACGGTTGTGACCAAGTACAAGGTTTACATCTTGGTTTATAAAGATCGAATTCCTGGAGAGGCCGACAGTGTGATGAACGCGTCATTGGTTAATCGGCATAACACCGGCCAGATTGGAGTCCCGGGTTTTGAGAATACAACCAACGGTGGTTTTACACCGGCGGTTAGTCAGATTCATTTACCTGTTGCTTCGACGGGCGTGTTCAAGGATGACTGGGTGATGTTAATCAATCGGAAGCCAGCTCCGGATTACGCAGGCGTTAACGGGGTGGGGCTTTCAATTATGTCTCCTGCAGGACGTTTAGACGCCGAAGAATCCGGATACGATGTCCAAGTCGGATTTGCAAAAGTGTTATCGGTACTGTCTCGTGACACACCAGTAGGGCCCGCTAACACAATGACAACATTGACGGTAGAAGGCGGTCCTTTCGACTTCTATTATTCTGACATTGGAGGAGTTAGCGGTGTAGAAGTCGAAATGACACCAGCAAACAATGACGGATTTGGAGTAGATGTCACTAGCTCGATGGGGGGGGCTGACAGCCATTTCACGACTGCTACTTACGCGATTCATTTAAAAAACGTGATCAATGTTTACGAACGGACGATCACGTTGGAACGCAATTCCATTTGGAATTGATCCCTACCCACCTGACTCTCCATCCTGTTGTTACTTATCTAATCATCATCGCGTCCTTTCTGTCCATTGGAGGCAGTTATGAACCTTAAAAAAATGAATTCAAGAATCTTCAATAAGGGCCGTGAAGGCATCACGTTGCTGTTTGTGATCAGCATGGTCGTGTTGTTCTTGTTGATGGGCACGACGTTCATGATCGTGTCCAACGACTTCTACAAAGCGGCCCGTCTTCGGGCGCGTCGTTCGACCAATGTCGTTAACCCAGCGGCGTTGTTGGATCGTTGTTTTTATGATTTGTTCCGTGGGCCAGATTTAGCCGATGTGGAATCGCCACTGCGCGGTCATTCGATTCTTGCCGATCAATACGGTTACGGAATTATCGCCAGACTGGAACAGGTGTTCCGCGAAGCGCCAAGCGGCGTGGGAACTCCGTTGGCTCAATTGCGATTAAGCATCGACGACATGTTTACTCGTCGGCAGTTCGCTGTCGCTGGTTTGCCCGACAATCCTTTCAGTCCAACGGCGCCGGTGAATGAACGTTTCTTCGCAGGTAAACTCAATGGTCAAGTGATCTCGATTGTCGGTGGTAATTTCGATGGGTATACCGGAAGAATTCTTTCCAGTCGATACGACGATCCCGCCAATCCAGATCAAGTGATTATCCATGTCGTGATCGACGGTGCGCTCAATCCAACACAAACTACGCCTACGTCAGAGGCTGATAAAAGGTTACAGGTTATGGCATTGCGAACCACACCAGCGCTAGCCGATGGTGTTTTCGGTTCGGCTGTTGTTATCAACGGTCGCGATTTCTCTGGGGTAGGCGCGGGGAATCTGGCAGTGAACCCTTATCAAGCAACCGGCGGGACGTCTCCCGGAATTCTAACCGACGGGTTTGGGTTTGATGTTGATTCCCCAGGTGGTGCTGGGGCGATCAATTATTTGGGTAACGAGGCATTGCGCCCTAACCGTTTTGGCGAAAGTTTAGCAGAATTGACTGGGAATCCCGATGATTATCTGCCGCGACTCAATAGCCCTAACGAACCTTATGATGCGGCAGATTTTCAAAACATGTTCCTCAGCGCGACCTTAGACGCCGCGGGAATGATAGTAATTCCAAGTTTCCACAGGGACAGCCTTTACACTGACCAGGTTTCCACCGGAGCGTCTGCCCGTGCGATTCAAGACGTTTCCTTTCGTGCCGTTCGTTCGAACATGGGTTCCGAAGCTAACACCGCGAACTCGGATTTCCCTCATTTGACTGCCTTTGCTGCCAATGGAACGTTAGGTAGACCTGTTAACGCAGCCAGTAGTCTTGACGTTGATTCTGACAATGATGGAATTTTGGATGCGGTATGGATTGATATCGGACTGCCATCGCAGACCGACCCAGAGGGCCGAACATTTAAGCCATTGGTGGCATACCGAGTCGTTGATTTGGACAATCGTTTGAATTTGAATGCTCACGGTAACATAGTAGATGCGGCCCGTACCGCAGCGCCCACCGTTGCATTGGGCGGCGGATACGATGTCGCAGAGATTTCGTTAAGAGTCGCGGGGGTTACAGAATCTACCGCTACCCCAGCACTGTACGCAAACTTACTGAGCGAACGTTATGGAGACGGGAACCTTCCGGGACACACCGACGCAATGGGCGCAACCGCCGCAAATGCGCTTGGCAGAAACCAAAAACTATTTTCGTACCCAGAGAATCCAGCTCAAGTTGGTGCTGCCTTTGGTAATAGTTTCAATACTGCGTTTGACCTGTTGGGCGAATACACAGTGGCTTCTGATGTGCGAGGGCTCAACAATCAATTGCCGGGCTATTCGCCTATTAACGCTCCCTTCACGACCACTCCTTATAACACCTCGTTTTCACTTGCCGGGGCGGCCGGTGATGAACTGTTTACCGCAGTAGAGCTTGAGGGATTGTTGCGTCCCAATGATGCCGATTCAAAGTTGATTAGTAGTCGGCTTGATTCGGTTGTTAGTAACTTTGAACGACTTCCTGTTGGTCGTCGTTTAGAGCAGAGCAGTCTTTTCACGACGCACAGCTTCGAAGTGAATATGCCCGCGACTGGTCGGTCGTTGCCGGAACGAATCAACGATTTGTTGCCGATGAGTATTGCAGAACCGATGCGGTCTCAGTT
>CALDYR010000127.1 GCA_937944405.1 uncultured Pirellulaceae bacterium | reverse complement strand
GTCAGCCCTACCATTTCTACCCAATCTTAACACCTTCATCAGGGATTTTCGCGTGAACGGCGATACTTTGCCAGGGACTCCACTGGCTGCCGTGCTTGATGAGGCAACTGATTATCGACCAAGACTTGCCCGTGCTACGGTGCAATCTGTCGGCTTCCCATCGCGGCTCAGCCAGAGGATCCTGACCCGGGCTACCCCCGATCGTAATACTCGGGCTAATGATTTGGTGCTGGGTTACGAGGCACTGTTAGAAGCAGTAGAAGCGATGCGGTAAGATTTTTCGGCAGCAAGCTCTGTATCTAAAATCACTCGACCACTGAACACTGGAGTCGTTAACGGCTCCAGTTGTTCGTAGTGTGCCGGGCGTGTCTGTTTGCTTGCGGGGCGAGTCCCTGTTCAACCTGGCGATTGTGCGGAAAAAGTAAATGAGCTTACGCGTGGAGGTCTGACGCGTGTTTGGGCACTGGTTTAGGAATCCCTCTGTGCCAACATAGGTGAGACAACTTTGTGTTTTTTCCAAATTTAGCGCGCAGACAGGCGCCGCGACGGTCGCAAAGCGTGGAAGGAGCAAGTTGGTTATCATCGCCGCTCCAACGCTGAAACCGCAATGTCGCGACTCAAAGACGCCTTCGGTGATCGCTTGAAAAACAGGAAAATGGAAAATCAGAAAACCGAAACTGATATCCGATGCAAAATCCTCAGCATGTTTGTCATGCGCGGAATGCCTTTATCCTTGGGGAGTTAGGAAACAAGGCCGCTGCGCGTTGGTAGGCGGTAGGCGGCATCGTCGCTCAGGTGTTGGTGGTATTGCCGTCTTCGTGGCCCGCCGCGATTCCGAAGATACAAGACGTTTTCAACGTGCGTTGTTGATGGACGACGCATCTTGGTTCATGGGGGTCAGAGATTGCAGCATCAATTTGATCGATCAGGTGCCAACGCCGATCGACTGCGCGAAGCAGCACGGTGCCGCTGTCACAGGTAAGCGTGCCGCCGTCAGAGTGTTCGCGCAAAACGATTTAAATCCACGAATGAAATGCGCGGCTCAGTTCAGCACTCTAAATCACCTGCAATTGCGTTTCTTAATGCCATCGTGAGCGTTTCTGAGTTTTCCATCTTTCAGTGGTTTCTACGTTTCTGTTTTTTTAAGTTCACCGGTCATGGTGTCCAGTAGAGGGTCGTCCCTCAATAGCGTCCATGAAAGCGAAACGATCCAAACGATGGTGGGCATACCAGAAAGAATTGAGAAAATGACGTTTTCAAACAATCCGTTAATGATGATGAAAACCAAAATCCCATCGGCCAAGGGGTGCGACACGGTCATCATGGCGCGTATGCGCCCTAAGACCATCATCAACATGGAGAATCCTCCAATGATCCCCGTGGAGAAGGCAACGTTGAGAATCATGTTGTGGGCGTATTGGGAGTAGTCAATCAAGTAGAATGTCGAGGTTGCGGCTCCGTATCCGATCAAAGGTCTTTTTTGTATCAGTCGAACGGTATAGGCCCAGATTTCTGCGCGACCGGTGGCGCTGGTTAGTTCGTCAGCGTCGCCGGATTTTGAAACCAGTGTCATCTTCTCTATGATCTTGGCGCCGATATCGACTTGCGTGCTGATCAACATCAGCCCAACAAGCCCTATACATCCAAAGAAAACATAGCGTGTTATGTACTCACGTTTGAGATAAAAGTGTCGGTAGGCGATGGCTAGAGCCAGAAAAGTCGCCACCAACGATGTGCGTGATAGAGAATTCACCAACGCACCTAACGCGATCAAGGTCAGTCCCACCCGCAGGGCCGATCGTTTTTGGTACGTCACGTACAAGATCGATCCCATCACAACGGTCAGTCCGGTGTATTGGCCCAACGTGTTGGCGTGTGCTAG
This sequence comes from uncultured Pirellulaceae bacterium, assembly GCA_937944405.1. Taxonomy (GTDB): domain Bacteria; phylum Planctomycetota; class Planctomycetia; order Pirellulales; family Pirellulaceae; genus Mariniblastus. The sequence goes on along the minus strand of CALDYR010000127.1, from coordinate 2,219 downwards.
GCCGCTCATGCGGTAGGCGAACTTACCCTCGGGCAAAGGTTCAGCCAACACTCCGACTTCCGGCCAGACAAAGTACACGATCCAAGAGCAAACGTTGAAAAATGCCATGCCTGCAAAGATCGCATTGAGCACCGGCATGATGCCGATCTGGACCAACGCGGTAAGCGTCATCAACAATACTGACACCATTGCGATTGCCGAGGCCGTTGAGATCGTTGGCGTAATGGAAAAAGCCGCGGCGATGAAGTAAAAGGTGATAATGATCACCAGCCAGAAAATAGGGAAGGTTTGAAGGAGTGAGCGTACACGGCGGTCGGTGAAAAAACCCATCCCACCATAAATCCCTGCCAACGCGATGCCCATCAGTTTCACCAGCACCTGGCTGTCTAAGCCGACGCTCGTCTTTTCGGGCGACAGATTCGCTAAATTGATCCAGGTTAATAAAAAAATTAGCCCCAATCCAGCGATCGTGGAAATCGGTAAATGGAGAAAAGCAAAAGTGTTTCTGCCTTCCATGTTTCTAATTTGGAAACCACCAGCAGAGGGACTAACTGACGGCATATTGCCCTCCAGTTAGTGTGCGCGATTTGATTTGTCGAATAAATGCTCGCACGGGGGCACCCAAGAAAAGAAATGCGAATTGCAGGTTGTAGGTTGTAGGTTGAAGCAAAAACTGAATCAAAGGGGGCGGCGGGGAACAGAGCGTGGAGTTGCCGGTTGTATGATTAAACCGACCCGCGATGAAGTATCACCAAGAACGCAGTTTCACCGATCAATTTCAGGTCGTAGAACAGGCTACGTTTGCGGATGTATTCCATGTCCATTCGCATCCATTCGCTGAATTCGATATCACGGCCACCGCGCGCTTGCCAGATGCAAGTCAGCCCCGGCAGGACCGAAAGGCGTTGGCGTTGCCACGATGTACACTGCATGGATTCTCGTACCGGCAGCGGACGTGGTCCCACCAAAGACATTTCACCCACCAGCACGTTGTAAAGCTGGGGCAGTTCGTCGATGCAGGACTTTCTCAGGTACTTCCCCACCAGCGTCACGCGCGGATCATTTGTAAGTTTGAAGGCGGGGCCATCCTGTTCGTTTTGGGTGCGCAGTGCATCTTGTTCGGCTTCGGCGTTGGTGTGCATGGTGCGGAATTTAAGGATGCCAAATTCGCGACCGTCTTTGCCTTCACGTTTTTGAATAAAAAATACCGGGCCGGGGGAACTGACTTTAATCGCAGCGGCCGCAAATGCCAAAATCGGGGACAGAATCAACAAACCCATTCCTGAACCAACGACATCGATTCCACGTTTCCACCGAGGTGTTTTGTCGTTGATGACTTGGATTTTGTTGCCAGTGCCAAGGACTACATTCCCTGTTAGCTGTTCCGTTGAGGCGTCAACGACGACGGTTTTTTTGCATGTTTTGACGCCAGTGGCAACTGACGTCGCCGCACCTCCACAAAAGGAATCGCCAGAATTCCCCAGTTCAAAACGATTCGCATCAGGAAATCGATTCGCATCAGGAAATCGATTCGCGTCAGGAAATTCATGAGCATCGTCGACGCGGTGATACTCACCACCGGGTTTGTCGTCACCGAAAGAATCGTCGTTCCGAGCGCGACCATTTTGGGGACGATCGTCCCGGTCACCATCTTCGTCGTCTTGTTGGTCTGTGAAGGGGATCGACTGAGGGAAATCAGAATCTGCTTTTAATTCTTCAGTGACGGCCACCAGTGCGTCATCCCAAGGGTAAATCGCGACGTGAGCTTCGACATTGATGCCATCGTCGAATGCCAGTGACACCAATTGATTGGCGACTAATAGACCGCCCTGCTTTTTCGTTTCGGGCAACAATACGGCCAAACGGAGATCGAACCACCCAACAACATCTGAGATCCTCAGTCGCAACCGGAACCCTGCGATCAGCGAAGCGAGTTTTTGGTCGGCGGGTTGTTGGTCGGAAAAATCAAATGTTACCAATGCGAATTCACGATCGGTACGTCGACGGTTGGAGCGAAAGGCTTCCTTGAGCAGCTCCGCTTCAAACATTTCCTGTGGCAGGACATGAGAGACCGGGCGTACCGTTTGACGTTTGATGTTGTTGGTAAACAGTCGCTTGAAAAAGGACTCCTTCTTGCGACGGGTCTTAATAATCATTCCAAATCCGTTGTAAATTCAAGTGCTAAATCAACTGACTGTTGTGGGAGAGATTGGGGTCAG
>CALDYR010000126.1 GCA_937944405.1 uncultured Pirellulaceae bacterium | reverse complement strand
ATCTGCGGCCGCAATGATGCCTGCTCCATCAGCCACGCGAAAGCCCCGCTCCTCATGCCGCCTCGCCAGCAGTGAACTCGTACTCGCCGATCGATTTCGCCGGTCTCGGTTAGGTCCGCTTTGGGCTTTGTCTGGCGTTGTTTCAAAATCTCTTTCACCAACCGCACAAAGCCAGCCATTTTTGGGCCAACCATTTCCAGCCCGTCGATGAAGGCTTCTTCGGCGCCTGATTCTTTATAAGCGATGCCAACTTCAGCCCGTTGGCCATCGTCAAGCAAGGGCACATTGATCGCCCCGGCAATATGCCCCGACGCGAATTCAAAAGGCGAACGCACGTCGATGATAGGAACGTGCGAATCTACATCAAGAAACTTTTGGGCTGGAAGGGAGTCAGGCATGGAATGAATCCTATCATCGACGCGACAAAAAAAACAGACTCGGCCTCCCCCCGATCTGACGGCGTTTGTTATCGCGTGCGTTTCCGTATCCAGACGCGCCGGCGGTGCAACACGACCCGCCTCCAGAGCGCGTTGCCTACGGATCTGCGCCTCGCCCATCCGGTTCGCGCAGTGCCATCTGCTGCGTTCGGATTGTCGCAGGCTTCGATTGATGCTATCGCCAATCGCTAACGACAAATCGCTACCGACGAAAAAATCCCCCGTGCAAACGGAGGACCATTCGGAAAACTTTACTGACGCTGACGCTGACAACGCTTAGATCGCATCCCGCTGGGGATTCGGTAACGCTACTGAGCGTTCCACCACCAGCGATCGGCGCGGGAGGCCAAAGCGATTTGACCAATTTTCTCAGTCCCGGACACGACTTCGGAATTCTCAGCCACGCTCCACGAATCGACTTGCACACCGCCTGAAGCGGTCACGATGTACCCCTTAGCCGCGACGTTTACGAAACTACACTGAGTCGGCAGTGTCGTCGGGACAGGGCGACTTTCTAAACGAACGTCATCACTCAGCAGGGTCGAGATATCAACGCCTGTTTTGTCGGCCAGACCTTCGCGTTCAATTACCGCCGCGATAACGCTGAGATCCATTAGGTTGCGGAGGTCACCGAAGATCGTTTCTGTTTCGGTGATTTCATCGAAACGATCGGTTAAACGGTCCGCCCACCGCGCGGCGAACTTGTTTTCCTTCCCCGACACAACGACCTGACCGTCTTTGTTGTGAAACGCATTTTCGGTCAACGCGCGCACGCCTTGCCCACGCAACTCCCAAACCTTGCGGCTCTGATCTGTTGCCATCGATTGATAATTGCACTCCATCCACATACGTGGGGCGCCTGTCATCTTGTTACGAGCCTTCGCGGCCATCTCAATGACGCTTGGCATGTTCCGGGCTTTGGATTTCGCCAACCCCATCGCCAGTCGCTTCATGCGGTAATCTGCCGCAACGAGGACTTGTGAAAATCGTGTATCCTTGGGCACACCAGTGAGCGAGATAATATGCTCGCCCATCGCAATCTGAATATCATCAACCAACTCGGGTGAAAATTGATTGTGGTTAGCATAAAGCGCTTGAAGATTGCGAACGCCCTCTGGTGTCGGGTCCATCGAAACCGAGATGCCTTGACCGGTGCGTGCCTCTGTCGCCGAACGCAAGGCCACCAAAAAATCCTCTAAGTGGACCGCTGGTTTGCCAGATTCAGAACCGACAACATTTCCAAACTCATCCGATACCAACCCCTCGGCAGGACCGCCGATGACGATGTCTTTATTCTCTTGATCGACAATCAGATACTTAATCCGTTGCAGGCCCGCCATAAATTGGACCTCAACAGGGATTGGCTGGTTTTGCTCAACGGCCTGTTGAAGTTGCATGTTGAGTGCCTTCAAAGAAATCATCCGCAGGTCGGATATTTTATTGACGTCTTGGTCGGCGGCCTGGAGACCTTTGGACAGCCGCTCAAGAACCTGCGCATCAATTGCCACTTCGTTTTGCCCCAACACTGATTGGGCATCAACCATCACGCCGCCGACGACGCCGGTTGAGAGGAACCCTTGGTTGTTGCCAAACTGAGCCTCAGCCAGAGCGCTGAAACTGAACGTCACCGCAATCGCGGCGACCAGTGAAGACGTGACTTTGATAAATTTGGCATAACGTGACGCCATGATTGAAACTCCTGAAGTTGAATCCCGTCGCGACGCCGAGGACAAATTCGATCGGCGCGTTGCTTTTATTATCGAACCTGAGGGGATGATTTCTGTTCCTTTTGCCTCTGCCTTTGGTAGAAAACCTCTAAAGGCTGGTGCAAGTCCCCGATGATCCGGTAATATAGATGGATGTCGTGCTGCCCCTAAACAATTAGGTTAACTGCTAGGTTCTCTTTAGGCAAGAAAATCGGGAAAAACATCCCTAAAAATGTACGCCCGGCCACGGCTGATTGATGTCGTCGTGGTGTTGAATTCACGAATATCCAGAAACTTCCCGACAATCGGTCTCCATGGACAAAAACGGAAAACAATCAGCCAACCCCGGTGACGCCTATCTGGTGATCCGTGATGGGAAGAAATGGTCCGATGTGTTTCGTTTGATACCCGGTAGAACCGTTACGATCGGACGTTCGCCCACCAACATGATTGTGCTCCGAGAGGACCAAGCCAGTCGTCAGCACGCCGAAATCTTTTACTCTCAAGGCCATTGGTACGTCCGCGATCTGGGCAGCCGCAACGGCACCGCGATTGGTGAAGACCGATTATCGGGTGACCACAGATTGGTGCCCGAAGACATTGTTTCGATCGCCGGTACGCAAATGACCTTCGCCGAAGATCTTGCCGAAGCCTACCAAGAAAATAGCGGCAAAAATCGTCGGGGCCACAAACCAATGCCCCCTCAAGAAACCCGTATAGGCCTGGAATTCGATGGCTCGGCCCCGAAAACGCCCAACAGTGCATCCGGTGTCACCGAACCTCAAACCATCACCCACCGTCGGCAGCGGACGCGCTTCATTCAACCTGAAGACGATGCCGACGACGGGTCGGAGGTAAATTCGGGGTCCGGGATGGCTGCGGCGCGGATCTGCCGACTGGCATTCTCATTGGCCAACGAAACGACCCAGCGCGGGATCGCGAAAACCGCGATGGACAGCCTGGTAAAAGAAACACAAGTCGACGCCGGCGCAGTGATGCTGGTTCCTCGTCACCGCCGCACCACGGTCGATCCTGAAAAACTTGAGATCCTCGCATGGTGCAGCACCGAACGCCCCGAATATCAGCGTGTATCGACGTTCTTGGCCGAAACAGCGCTGAGAAACGGCGAAGCCGTTTTAGCGCGCGATGTGCAAGATGATAGCGCTTTTGGATTCCGCGACGCCGCAGGAACCATTCATGCGACAAGTGTCATTTGCGCTCCGATTCGATTGGCCAATCGCAGCGTCGGTTTAGTACATCTCTATTCTACCACCCAAAAAGTGCTCAATCCCGAAGACTTGGAGTTCACCCTAGCGGTCGCTGAAACGATCGCCGTCGCCATCCGGACCCGCCAGCGCGAACAAAAGTTGGTCGAAGATCTTTCGAAAACCAAAAATGAGATTGACTTCCTGAGAAGCCAGCTGAGCGTCGAAAGCGAGATCGTGGGCTCCAGCGAAGCGATGTTGCGAGTCCACCAACAAATCGCCAAGGCCGCCCCCAGTCGAGCCACCGTTTTGGTGCGTGGTGAAAGTGGCGTTGGAAAGGAATTGGTTGCCCGCGCTGTTCATTTCTCCAGCGACAGAAAATCGGGGCCTTTTGTTTGCATCAACTGCGCCGCCCTCTCTGAAACGCTTTTAGAAAGCGAATTGTTCGGCCACGAACGTGGCGCCTTCACCGGTGCAACCGAACGCAAGGCTGGGAAGTTCGAAGCCGCCGACAAAGGGACCCTGATGCTGGACGAAATCGGTGAAATGAGCCCGTCGATCCAAGCCAAATTTTTACGTGTGCTCGAAGGACACCCATTTGAACGCGTCGGGGGCAGCCGCGCCATCCAAGTCAACGCGCGCGTGATCGCGGCCACCAACCGAGACCTAGAGGCCAGCGTCCGCGAAGGGACTTTTCGCAAGGACCTCTTCTTTCGATTGCACGTTGTCCAAATTGACGTGCCGCCACTCCGCAATCGCCCCGAAGATGTTATGCAATTGTCCGAACACTTCTTGCAGAAATTCAAATCTGAAACGGGACGCAAGATTGAGGGGTTTTCGCCGCAGGCGGTCCAACAACTCAAACGCTACCGATGGCCGGGAAACGTGCGTGAACTGAAAAACGTCATCGAGCGAGCAGTCGTATTAGCCAGCGGCTCAGTTATCGAATTGGACGAACTCATTCTTACAAAACTGACCACCAACACGGAATCGCAGTTTGACTTCGGCACCATCGTCGAACCCTACCACCCACAAACGCTCGAAGAAGTCGAACGTCGACACATCGAGGCGACCTTGCATTCCAACGCATGGAACAAGAGCCAATCGGCGAAAATACTGGGCATCGAACGATCAACCCTAGACCGGAAAATAAAGAAGTTCGAAATTACCCGGGACGTTTAAGAAGAAGCAATCCGTGATACCCCCAAAACACGCTCCAGAACGCCAAAGCACAATAATAAAAACCTAGCGTTTCGTGATAGGGAACGAACCCCTCAAGGAAAATATCGACTCCGATTGCCAGATGAATCCAATACTCAAATCGGTTGTAAAAAGCATCGCGGCACAACACAACAATCCCGAGGGTCAGCGCAGAAAAACACAGGCCTGTGTACAAAATCTCCACCGGCGACTTGCCCAACGCGGTGTGAAAAAAAGCCAGATACAAAGCCAGCAGAAGTTGGCTGAGCATAACCCAGCGGAGCGTTCCATAATTTTCATTAACCGCACTATTCACTTGACACTCCGCTGCTGGCGTTGAACTTCAGAAGACACATAACTAACGGATTCAATCGTCGTGTCATTCAAACAGAACGGCAAACGCTTTGGGTATCTGAATCTGAAATAAGCATTGGTCGAGCGTCCGGTACGGTCTCCCGTTACGGTATCACCACCCTTCCATCATAGCCGCATTAAGTAAGTTTTACCAGAGTTTCCTAACTCTGAAAGAACGCCAATTCACTCCGCAGTAGCAACTGAGGACAGCAGGTGGACATTGTCCAAACGCGCCTCCAACGCTTCTCTAAACCAATCGAATTCAAAATTGATCTTTGCCGCAATGCGCTTCACACGAAGCGGACCAACAAAGTGCTGAAGCGTAAAAA